>JAVHLO010000009.1 GCA_031082105.1 Planctomycetota bacterium | reverse complement strand
CGCCGACGCGGGGACTCCCACCTGTCACGGGGGGCGAGGGGGGTGTTCTGGTTGAGAGAGCCTCGGAGGGCGCGGGCACCGGCAGACCCGCGAGGCCGTCCGCGAAGCTCGAAATCTACCGGCACGATACGGCGCTCATCCGCGAGCAGGTCGAGCGGCTCAACGCCGTCAAGGCGCGACGGGACGCCAAGGTCGTCGGCAGGCACTTGGAAACACTCCGGTCACAGGCCGTCGAAGGTCGGACAAACCTGATGTATCCGATGTTCGACTGCGTGAAGGCATACGCCACCGTCGGCGAGATAGCCGATGTCCTGCGCAAGGTCTACGGCGAGTTCAAAGAGCCGAGGGTGTTCTGATGGCTCGAGAACGTGCCCTTGGAGCGCGGGAATACGATTTCGGATTTACGGTTTGCGATTTCGGATTGGTGCGCGGCATGGTGGTCGGCGGGGCGGGGGATCGTGGCAGGAATCTCCAGACGCGCAGGGCCGCAGGCCCGGCAGGAAATAGCCGCGCCCGTGAGGGCGTGGAAAGAAGAATGTCGGGAAGACCAGGAGCGCCGAAGGCGCGGCAGGAGGTCGGGTTTCGTGGGAATGACAAAGGACGTGGGACATGATGCGCGCACCAAAGGCGAGTCGGGCAAGGTGCGCGAATTGCTTGCCAAAACCGCGAAGGAATGGTCTAATGCGCAATGACCAATGAGAAATGAAAAATGGCAAATGCAAACTGATCCAGGAGCGGGAATCATGCATCAACCACTGACTGGCACGATCGTCCTCGACCTCGGCCGCATGCTCGCGGGCGACTTCGGCTCGATGCTGCTCGGCGATATGGGCGCCGATGTCATCAAAATAGAGGAACCGAAAGGCGGCGACCCGCTCCGCGCCATGGCGCCACACTTCCTCGCCGGTGAAAGCGCGTACTTCCTCAGCATCAACCGCAACAAACGCAGCCTCACCCTCGATATGACGAAACCGAAAGGCAAGGAGATCTTCCAGAAACTCGTGAAGAAGGCCGACGTCGTCTTCGACAACTTCCGACCGGGCATCCTCGAGAGGCTCGGCGCAGACTACGAGACGGTCCGAAAGGTCAATCCGAAAATCATCTCGTGCAGCATCTCATCGTACGGCGCCACCGGCCCGTTCAAAGAGATGCCGGGATTCGACCTCGTCCTGCAAGCGCTTTCCGGTTCGATGTCCATCACCGGCGAGCCGGGCCGCGATCCCGTGCGCATGGGCATCCCGATGGGCGACCTCGCGGGCGCCATGTTCGCCGCGCAGTCAATCGCCGCCGCGCTCTACGCGCGCGAAAAGACCGGCCAGGGCTGCCGGATAGACCTTTCGCTGCTCGATTGCCTCGTCGCGCTGCTGACCTACGTCGCGGAGTATTTTTTCGTTGGCAAGGAGCTTGCCGGCCCGAGCGGAAGCGGACACATGTCGGTCGTGCCCTACCGCGCCTACAAGACGAAGGACGGCCACCTCACCATCGCCGTCTTCGTCGAAAAGTTCTGGGAGAAACTCTGCACCGTGATCGGCCGGCCGGAGTGCGGCAACGACCCGCGGTTCGCCACGCAGCCCGCCCGGCTCGTGAACCGGAAGGAAGTGGACTCGATGCTCGAAGCGGCGTTCGCGTCGAAGACGACCGACGAATGGATGGCGCTTCTTTACAAAGAAGGCGTCCCCGCCGCGCCCGTGCTGACGGTCGATAAGGTCTTCACCCACCCGCAAATCCTCGCGCGCAATATGCTCGTGGAGATCGAGCACGCGAAGTGTGGCAAGCTCAAGATGATCGGAAACCCCCTGAAGCTCCACTCGCCGGATCCGGCCGGCCAGGGAATAGCGCGCGAACTGACGCCGCCCTTGAATCCTTCGCCCTTGCTGGGAGAGCACACCGCCGAGGTCCTGTCGCAGTTTCTGGGGTATACCAGGACGGACATCGAAGCCTTGCGACGGGAAGGTGTCGTGTAGAGTAGGACACGAGCCTCTCGCCCGTATTATTTACGAACCTTCGGCGAAGGCCGACAGTTTGTAGTGGCGCCGTCAGGCGCTCGATTGGACAACGCCTTACGGCGTCACTACAAACTCGATCAGATGTCGCCGCGTTCGTAAGTAGTGCGGGCTCGCCGCGCCCGAACGACTGCTCCGGCAACGGCCATCTTCACGAGGACATGCCATGGCGGGTGAGGCAGACTTGCTCTTTGGCGTCATTGCCCTTCAGATGAATCTCATCACCAAGGAGCAGCTCGTCGAGTGCGCGGCACTATGGATGACACAGGAAACCACCACGCGCCTTGCCGACGGGAAGACACCGCTTGCCGCCTCAGCTTCGAAGACCATACCCGAACTCCTCCTGGAGAAGGGATACATCGAACGCGCGGAGAAGAAGGCCGTTGAGAGCCTCGTCAAAGTCCACCTGAAACGTCACGGAAGCGACCCGGCTCGAGGCATCGCCGCCGTCGGCATGCGACGGGAACTCAAAGAGGAATTGCTGAGCACCATCAATACCGTCGTGCGGACAGGCAAGTCCCCGACGCGCATGGAGACGGTGAGGATTTCCACCGACCAACTGGCCGGGCTTGAACGTCTTGGTGAGAGCATAATCAGCGCCGGCGAAATCCGACCGCCGGACGCGGTCGTCCTCACACGCCCTCCTGAGACGAAGTACACGATCAAGGAAGAGATCGGCAAGGGCGGTCTCGGCAGGGTCATGCTCGCCACCGACAATGACTTTGGCAGACCGGTGGCGCTGAAATTCGTTCGCGCAAATCTCCCTTCGGCCTACATCGAACGCTTCCATCGTGAATCCGTCATCACCGGACGCCTTGAGCACCCGAACATCGTGCCGGTTCACGATATCGGCGTGATGGAGGATGATTCCCCTCTCCCTCCGGGAGAGGGTCAGGGTGAGGGTCTTCAGTCTGTCGCGTGCGAGAGTCCCTCACCCCCGCCCTCTCCCAAAGGGGGAAGGAAAACCGCGCGGTCCCGGTCTCAACGCGAACTCTACATGGCGATGAAACTCGTCAAAGGCCGCGACCTTGGCCGGGTTATCGACTCCATCGCGGCGGGAGATCCTGATGATGTCAAGACGTGGACCGTGCACAGGCTTGTCGAGACCTTTCACGACGTGTGCATGGCAATGGCGTTTGCCCATTCGAGGGGAGTCATCCATCGCGATCTGAAACCGTCGAACATAATGGTCGGCGAGTTCGGCGAGACGCTCGTCGTGGACTGGGGTCTGGCGAAGGGGCGCGGCGACGCCGACTTGCCCGGCGAATCCCTCGCGCGGGGTGGGCCGCTCATGGAGCAGGCCGAGCCGGCATGTGCGGCGGACACAGGAGAACCACCCGGCTCGTCCGCGTCCCGCCCGGAGCGCCCCGGCAACGGTCACAGCAGCAGTCAACTCACCATTGACGGCTCCATCATGGGCACGCCCCAGTACATGCCGCCCGAGCAGGCGCGCGGACATGTCCATGAGATAGACGAACGCTCCGACATCTATTCGCTCGGCGCGGTGCTCTACGAGATACTCACTCTTCAGCCGCCGTTCGAAGGGCAGACCGCCGTGGAAGTGCTGCGTAAGGTCATTGCCGGCCAATTAACCCCGCCCAGCACTCGAGCGGTATCCGGGGCGACCGGAGCCAGGAGAGCAGTCCATTTTGCGGCGGATCAGGAAGCGATAGCTACGATCCCCCTTGGCGATGCGGACGCGGTCGGCGGCCGAGCAGGATCGTTGGCTGAGGGAGCCGGGCCGGCGCCCGAGGGGTCCGAAGGGACCGCATGCGGGATGCGCCTCATCGGGCTCGTCACGGCGCGTCCGATCCCGCCTGAGTTGGAGCAAATCTGCCTGAAATGTCTGTCGGAGCGTAGAGAGGACCGCTATCAGTCCGTCGAGGAACTGGCCGGCGAGATCCGGCTCTACCTCGAGGGTTCGAAAGAACGCGAGCGGCATCACGAGCTTGCCGAAAAATGCGCCCGCGATGGGCGTGAGTTCCTCAATGTGTACTACGACCTCAAGGGCAAGGTCGCAGCGGCGAAACGGACGGCGGGTGAAGCAGAGGAGAAGCTCAAGGGCTACGAACCCATTGACGAACAGCGGCCCGTCTGGCAACTGCGCGACGCGGCGGAAGCGACGGAGAGGGCGTTCGTCCGCGCGCTCAATGACGCGGTCGGCAAGTTCATGGAGGGGATCGGTTTCGAGGCCGACAACGAGAATGTCCGCAAGGGGTTGAGCGAACTCTATTGGGACCGGTTCCTGTCCGCCGAGGAACACGACAATGAGATGGACGCCGCGTACTATCGCAGCCTCGTGCTGGCCTACGGACGGGAATGGTACGAGGCGAAACTCAAGGGAGACGGAACGCTGAGCGTCCGGACGCAAGTCTTCACCTGTGATTGTCTCACACCCAAACCACACTTCGAAGTCGTCATACATCCTCACGACATGGTCATGTGGCCGTTGGGTAGCAGACAGTTTCGTGAAGACGACAGGTGTCATGTGCCGCGCGTCACAACCGGGCGTGGGACACAGCGCGCGGAGCGGCGATGCGAACCGAGCCGCGACCGTGAGGGAGCGGTGGGCCACAACGAGGAATGCGCCCCCGTTCCGCTGTCGGGCGCCAGGGTATGGCTGTTCAAGTTCAAAGAGAAAGACAGAATCCTCGTCCCCGCCTTTCCTGACGGGGTCGTTTCCGCCGCTACTGCGGACCAGGTTCGCGACGCGAAGGAGGTTATCGGCGCAAGCACGCGCCTTCAAGGTGTTTCCACGCCGCCCACGGCGGCGGTGGCACCGCGTGCGGCAACTGGAGACCCCATGTCCCCTGCCATGGGCAGGGCAGAAGAAGGGCAACCGCTCTCGCTCTCCGACGGTCTCTTCATCGGCGTCACACCCATCGAGAAGCTCAAGCTCCCCATGGGCAGCTATCTTCTGCTTATCCGCGGCTCTCCTGAGCTCGATGCTCGCTACCCGCTGGTCGCTACTCGCTACCTTGACGTCCGCTGCCCGATCTTCGTGGGCAGGGGACAGGACATCGAGCAGCTTGTGACGATGTACGGGACGCGTGAGGTGCCGGACGGGTTTGTGATCGTCCCTGGCGGCAAGTTCATTGCCGGCGGCCAACTCGCCGGGGCCGAGGAGCGGCAGGTACGCGACGTCCCGGACTTCTTCATCGCAAGGCATCCCGTCACATGCGCTGAGTACCTGGAGTTTCTCAACGACCTTGCGAAGTCGGACCTGGAGCAAGCGAAGAAACGCGCCCCGCGCGAGGGCGAGGAGTCGGGATTCTATTGGCTGCCGGACGAGAACGGCGTGTTCCGCCTGCCTCCGCCCGGAAAGAACCGGCTTCGAGGCCAGCAGGCGCCGCAGGATTGGCAACCGGACTGGCCCGTGTTCAGTGTCAGTTGGTACGACGCGCTCGCCTTCTGCGAATGGCGGTCGCGCAGGGAGGGCCGGCTCTATCGGCTGCTCACAGAGGAAGAACGGGAGAAGGCCTCTCGCGGCGTGGATGGGCGCGTGTACCCGTTCGGGAAACATTGCAGCCCGAGGTTCTGCAACATCGTGGGCTCATTCAAGGAGAGCACACACCCGGCGCGGATTGGCGTGTTCCCGCTGGACGAGTCGCCGTACGGCGTCAAAGGGGTGGGCGGGAACTCGCGGGACTGGTGCTGGAACGACCCGGGCGAGAAGTACCGCGCGGTGCGTTGTCTTCGCGGCGGCGCGTGGAGCAAGTCGTGGGACTTCTCGCGCGCTGCGAAACGCTGGGCGAACGAACCCACCTATGTAAACTGGTACGTCACGTTCAGGCTGGGCGTTTCGCCGCGCAGCGCGGTGGAGTGACCGAACGGTGCGCTGGCCGCGTGGGCACGATACTCTGGAGCGTCAAAGCCGCAGCATTGACTTTCCCTTGTGCTCAGTGTCGCCACTCAAGGTCAGAGCCGCGGCCTTGACGCTCCATATTTCGCTGTCCCCTCGTCGCTGATGGATTGCGGCGGGCCAATGCTTTTGCTTGACAAGTGGACGGCGGTCGAGCATAATTGCGGTCTGATACGGAACGGTCGAACCTCTCGGGGGCGGCGTGGTCGGAGTGTGATCGTTACTATCCACGGATTTCGCGGATTCGGGGTTCTTGTCCGCCGCAATTTGTTCTTCCGTGCTTTCGTTTTTCAGTCCTCTGGTTGCGGTTCGGCTGCGCTGTGCAGTCCATGGACGACTCCGACGGCATGACAACATGCCGTCTCTTCAATCGTCTCTGTGTCTCCGTGCCTCTGTGGCCGTTTTCCGGCGCTGGAATGTACGGAGATTGCGCCGTCTTGCGCTGAGTTGCGGGTCACGATTTTGGGGTATCACCGGCTATGCGAATCGGAATCGACGTTGGCGGGACGTTCACCGACATGGTGCTCATCGATGACAGCACGGGTCGGGTCCTTCTTACCAAGACCCTTACGACTCCGAAACACTTGTCCGAGGGCGTCATTACCGGGACAAACAAGATCCTCAAGATCGCCGGCGCGGGCATCAAGGACGTGGACTACATCGTCCACGGGACAACCATCGGCACGAACGCGCTCCTCGAAAAAAGAGGAGTGAAGACCGGACTCATCACGACGGACGGGTTCCGCGACGTGCTCGAGATCGGCCGCATCCAGCGGCCCGCGGAAGGGCTCTACGATTTCAGCGTCGATAACCCCGACCCGCTTGTCCCGCGCTACCTCAGGCATGGCGTGAAGGAGCGCGTGGACAGCAAGGGAAAAGTCGTCACTCCGCTTGACGAGCAATCAGTCCGCGACGCGGTCGCCGCGCTCAGGAAGGAAGGCGTTGCGTCGATCGCCGTCTGCCTCCTTTTTGCGTTCCTGAACCCTGCGCACGAGAAGCGGGTGCGCGAGATCTGTCACGAGATGGCGCCCGAGATCTTCGTATCGCTCTCGAACGAGGTCGCGCCGGAGTTCCGCGAGTTCGAGCGCATGTCGACGACCGTCATCAGCGCATACCTCCAGCCCATCGTGCAGAGGTACATCGAGACGCTGCAGGCGGAGTTGAAGCAGTCCTACGGCAGGGTTGACCTGCGCGTAATGCAGGCGAGCGGCGGGTGCATGACGGCCGACTCCGCGCGCGAGAGCGCCGTGCAGACCGTGAACTCCGGCCCGGCCGGCGGCGCCGTGGCGGGCGAGTTCATCGGCAAGGTGACCAGGACGCCGAACATTGTGAGCGTCGACATGGGCGGGACGAGCTTCGACATCGGCGTGATCGCCGGCGGCGCCGCGCGGATCACGTCCGAGGGCAAGTTCGACGGCTACCCGCTGCGCATCTCCGCGGTCGACGTCCACGCCATCGGCGCGGGCGGCGGGTCCATCGCGTGGATAGACAAGGGCAGCGTGCTCAACGTCGGGCCGAAGAGCGCGGGCGCCGACCCGGGCCCGGCCTGCTACGGGCGCGGCGGCATGAACCCCGCCGTGACGGACGCGAACCTCGTGCTCGGCAGGCTCAATGCCGGCTACTTCCTCGGCGGCGAGATGAAGCTCGATCTCGAACGCGCAAGGCAGGCGGTCCGCGAACACGTTGCGGGCCCGCTGAAGATGTCGGTCGAGGCGGCCGCACTCGGCATCGTCAAGGTCGTCAATGCCAACATGGCCAAGGGGATCGCGGTATCCACCACCCAGAAGGGGTTCGACGTGCGCGAATTCGCGCTGGTCGCCTTCGGCGGCGCAGGGCCGCTCCATGCGGTCGAGCTTGCGGAATCGCTCGGGATGAAGACCGTTATCGTGCCGATCCACTGCGGCGCGTTCTCGGCGCTCGGGCTGCTCGTATCCGATACGCGCCACGACTACGTCCAGACCATCATGAAACAGGAAGAGAATGTGAAGCCCGCTGAGCTGACCTCGGCCTTCCGCGCGCTCGAGAAGAAGGCGCTGGCCCAGCTTGCGAGCGAGAATATCAGGCCGAAGGACATGGAGGTCGTCTGGAGCGCCGACCTCAGATTCTCGGGCCAGTCGTACGAGCTGAACACGTCGGTGAAGCGCAAGACGCTCACCGCGCGCGATATCAAGGCCGTTTCTGCGTCGTTCGCCAAACTGCATGAGCGGATCTACGCGTTCACGGCCGTCGACGAGAAGGTCGAGTTCGTCAACCTTCGCGTCACCGGCATCGGCAAGTCGCCGTCCGTCAAGATCGCCCGGTGGCCGCGTGGCGCGGCAAAACCGCCCCGCGAGGCGCAGAAGGGGAAGAGGCCGGTCTTCTTCGAGGGGAGAGGGCTCGTTCAGTGCCCGACCTTCGAACGCGCGCTCCTCCGAGCGGGGAACAGGATCGCCGGCCCGGCGCTGATCGAGGAGACGCTGTCCACCACGGTCGTCACGGCCGGGGCCGTCGCCCGGATCGACGAATTCGGGAACGTCCGGATATCGCTCTAGTGGTCCGTGACATTTGAAATTGAGGAATCAGTGCCGCGACCGTAAGGGAGCGGTAGGCGTCCGGCTGCCCCCAATTTGAATTGTCGCGAACCACTAGCCCAGTTTGCCCGTGGTTCTAGGGAAGGGTGCGACAATGCAGGTTCTATCGGACACTCTTGGAAGTCGCGCTTGCCTCGAAATGTTGTTTGGGGAGAATCGCATGAAATCGGTTTACAGACTGATCGTTGTCGCGCTCCTTGTGGCCGGCGGACTGGCGTGGGCGGACTTCACGCCGAAGGACCTCAAGGCGAAAGAGAACAAGGCCGACTACCTCGTCATCGCGCCCCGCGAGTTCATCGAGACGTTCACGCCGCTCGCAGAACACCGGCGGAAGAACGGGCTGGCCGTCGCGGTTGTCGCAGTCGAGGATGTCGTCGCGAGGTTCGGCGAAAAGGGACAGCCTGATGAGGACCGAATCAGGACCTTCATCCGGTTCGCACACAAGGAATGGTCCGAGCCGAAACTGAAATACGTCGTGCTCGTCGGCGACGCGCTCCCCGCAAAGGACGGAAAGTACCCGCCCAACACGGTCCCGACCTTCCTGCGCCAGCCGCATTATCTCAACGAGATCGCCGCGACCGATAACCCCTATGGCTGCCTCGGCGACAACGAGATCCCGGACCTCTTCGTCGGCCGGCTGCCCGCGGACAACGCCGCGGAACTCAAGACGATGATCGACAAGACCATCGCCTACGAGAACGACAAGAGACCGGGCCTGTGGCGTCGTCGCATGAATTTCTTCGCAGGCGAGGCCCGTTTTCATCCCATCCTCGATTCGATCATCGAGGGCGTGTTTGTCCAGTTCATCGCGCGTGAACTGCCCTACACCTTTGATGTCACCGCCACGTATGCGAACCCCGAGTCGCCGTACTGCTACGTCCCCACACAGTTTGGCGACAAGGTCATCGAGCGCATCAACGAAGGCGCCCTCGTCCTCACCTATGTCGGCCATGGTTCGCCGCGCAGCATGGATGACTTCCACATCGGCGACAAGCGGTATCCCATATTCTGCGAAGAGGATGTTCCAAAGGTGAATGTCACAAGGGGAAACCCGGTCATGATCGTCATTGCCTGCTCCACCGGCCACTTCGATAACGACAAGTACGACTGCATCGGCGAGCAGGTGATAAAGGTCGCCAACGGTCCCATCGCCTACATCGGCGCCTCGCGGATCTCGCAGCCGTACAGCAATGCCATCCTCGGCCTCGAGTTCATCCACGCGTTCTTCAAGAAGGGCGAGAACGGCGGTGCGCCGCAGATCAAGTGCTCGACCGTCGGCGAGCTCTTCAGGGAAGTGAAACGGGCAATCATCGAGGACGGCGAGAAGGAAATCCGCAAGCAGGTCGACCAGGTGCGCGAGGCGATCCGCATCCTCCCGGCCGATAAGGCGCTCAACCAGTGCAAGGAAGAGCTGATACTGTACAATCTCTTGGGCGACCCGGCCACGGAGATCGGGTTCATCAGGAACGAGGTGAAGCTCACCCTCACCGGCGCGGGTGCCGAGCCCGGGTCGACCGCGCCGCCGGCCGGCCAGGGCGCCGTCGAGATGAAGGCCGGAACGAGTTTCCAGGTCCTGGGGGAATGCCCCGTGGTCAAGTCGGGCACTGCAATTGTTACGCTGGAATGCGACCGGAAGCAGATCATCTACCCGGTGAAGAAGGTCAAGGACCCCAGCGACCCCAAGAAGGCCAAGCGGGTCAAGGAAAATTATGCAAACGCCAATAACAAGATCCTCGTAATACAGGATGGAGTGACAGTGGAAGGGGGCCGGTTTAAGGTGGAACTGACGATGCCGGCCGACGCCAAGCCGGGCGCGTACTACGTCAAGTGCTACGCTGCGTCGGCGGAGGCCGAGGCAACGGGCTGTCTGAGCATCACGGTTCCGGAGATCAAATAGTAAAAGCGAGACATGGTTCGAAGCCGGACAGGTTCGTGGCGGGACATCGCCTCCGCAAGTCCCCCTTAGCAAAGGGGGATTCAGGGGGTTGTATTTCGAGCCACGCCGGAAACGCAGCGTCAATGCGGGGGTAGCTTGAGCGCGTGCTCTACCTGAGGAGCCAGCGATGAGGGTGACGGACTCCACACCCGCGAGAGTGCTTTTGGCGCTGCTCGGTCCCGCGTTGGCCTGCCTGGTGTCCGGCCTCGACCTCCAGGCACAGGGCAACCCGCTTGAGCCGCCTCCCGACAACGATATCGCCCCCGGCGACGGAAACGACGGCAATCCGCTCAACCCGCCCGGCGACCCGACCAAACCGCCCGAGCCACCCGCCCAGGAACCGCCAAAAGAAGTCCTCTGTCGCGCCACGAAAGAGGAGATGGACGCGATCGCGGCCAAGTACGATAACGAGGAAAAAGGCGAGGAGCGCCTGAAATCCAAGCTTGCGGCCGTCGAGGAGGCGCTCGCGCTTGACGAGGCGCGCATGGTGAAGCTGCTGATGCGGGCCGCCGGATCGACCGCCAAGGCGGACGAGGCCGTGCGCAAGGCCGCGGAAGAGGCCCTTGCCAAAAAGATCGCCCACCTCCGCCGGCTCTTCAAGAACGAGGCGGAGGAAGACCGCATCGCTGCGCTGGAGCTGCTCATACTCACCGGGAAGCCGGACGCAGTGCGGCTCTGTACGCGCGGTCTCAGCGACCCGTCCAAGAAGGTCGCGGACATTGCTCAGAAAGGCCTTGTCAAGCTTATCAAGGATCGCTGGGAGTCGAAGGATCCGGCGGAGCGGCTGTCCGCGCTGTGCGATGCCGTCGAGCTGGCCGACGAGCCGGCCGTCAAGAGTGAGATGATGGGCATCATCAATGGCGCGGTCGGCAGCACTGACGAGAGGCTTCAGGAGATTTCTATCCGGTTCATCGCGGCCAAGGGGCACATGCAACGATCGAACTTCCTGCCGACCATCCTTGCCGCCCTGAAGGACGTCGTCGGCAATCCTGCAGGGCAGGAGTTCGCGTGTTCCTACATTCGCGCGATCGGCGACTACGGCCACCACGACGGGGTCAGGGCCGCCCTTCAGTACTTGCGTGACCATCAGAAATTTGATCGGGCCGACGCGGCGCAGGTGAAGCGCAACCTGGCCGTCTTCGACGCCCTCGGCAGGTTGAGGTACAAGGACTCCGTCAAGGAGATCATGAAGAAATGGCGCGAGATCGACGAGACCGCCCGCGCCCAGGAAACGACACCTCAGACTGAAGACGGTCGGAAAGTCGCACAGAAATACATCGGCGCCTGCGCGGCCGCCATGTTCGGTCTCTGCGACAACCTGCCGGGAACCGCCGAGCCGGCCCCGAGATCGTCGGAATACGCCGATTGGACGCGGTGGATCGGCGGCAATTCCTGGAAGCTGCCATTCGAGTGACGGCCAGGGAGTCGCCTTGCCAAAGCTCGAGGGGAGCAAAGAAATCGTCCTTGGACCGTGCCTGTACCCGGTTTGGGATAATTCCTTGACACGGCAGTTATCTCTGACTATAATACGCAAATAGGAGGCGACCGGGGGCGGGGGGACTATGCGAATAGTGGGGTAGGATGAGCAGATGCTCCTTTGGAGGCACAGAGTGATGAAAGGTTGGAAGCTGCTGATGACACGAGCGTTGGTACTCACTTTTGTTCTTGCCTTTGCCGGTCTAGACCTGGTCGCACAGGACAATCCCCTGGACCCGCCTGGCGGGGGCGGCGGGGACAACAGTGGCGGCGGAGGCGACAACAGCGGCGGCGGCAATCCGCTCCAGCCGCCCGGTGAGGACCCCTCGAATCCGCTCCAGCCGCCAGTGCAAGAGAAACCGAAAGAGGTTCTTCGTCGCGGTACCAAGGAAGAGGTCGATGCCATCGAGGCCAAATTCAAGAACAAGGAGAAAGGGGCGGAATGCAAGAGGCTGAAGCTGGAGGCCATCGCCGAGGCGGTCGCGATCGACGATGTCCGCATGGTGAAAATGCTTTCAATCGTATCCGATCCCGACAAGCAGAAGGACAAGGACATCCTGAAGGCCGGCGAGGAGGCCATGAAGAAGAAAGTCGCGCATCTCGAAGGGCTCTACCGGAACGAGTCCGAGGAGGACCGCATCGCGGCGGTCGAGCTCGCCCTCTCCGTCGAAGACCCGAAGATGCTCAGGCTCTTCGGGCGGGCGAGGAAGGACATGTCGGCGAAGATCCAGGCGATCGCGAAGAAGGGCGCGCTCGCGTTCGTGCAGGGGCTGTACAAGAGCAAGGACTACAAGACCCGGATGGACGCCGTCATGGAGGCGCAGGAGATGTTCGATGACCCGGCGATGGCGAAGATCGTCGATGGTGCGGCGCGCGACCCGCATGAGAAGGTCAGTGAGCTCGCCATCCGATTTCTGGCAGCAAAGAAGCGGCCCGGATTCTGCAGTGTCCTCAACTCTGCCGCAGCCCAGGCCCTTGGGCGGAAGAAGGTCGACCTCGCGATCTCGTACATCCGCGGGATGGGCGACTCCGGCGACCCCGCAGCCGTCGGAATGGTATGCAAGTTCATCAAGAGCATCATCAAGTTCGACAAGGCGGATCCGGTCGAAGTGAAGATCAACGCGGCCTGCTTCGATGCCCTGGGCCGACTCAAGTTCAAGGATTCGCCCAAAAAGATCATGAGCTACTGGGTGCAGGTCATCGACGCCTCCTCCAAGGAGGATTCCGCCGCGAAGACAGAGGAGGGCAAGCAGGTCGCCGCGAAGTACTGCAACGCCTGCGCGGGCGGCATGAGCGAGCTCTGCGCGAACCTGCCTAACTGCGACAAGACGGACAAGCTGGGGGAAGGACAGTACTTGAAGGACATCTACGATAATTGGAAGCGGTGGTACGACGCCAACGAGAAGAGGCTGCCGCTGAAATAGCCGGCGTCGTTTCTCGCATTTTCTGTGACGGTACGTATTTCTGTGCCTATGAGAAACACCGAATCCGAACTTGAATCGATCCGTTGGCGCCGTGTTCCGGCCGGCGGAGTCGCGCCAGTCGTCATCGTCGTCTTTCTGGGGCTGTTGCTCGTCTCGCCGGCGCTGCTTGGCTGTTCCGATCTTGGCGTCCAGTTCGGAAAGGACGGCGACAAGAAACCGTCCGCCCCCGCGTACATGGATACGGAGCCGGAGGAATACGACCCGGCAATGGAATTGCACGCGAAGGCCTACGGGCTCAACTTCTCCTTCTGGCAGACCAACTACAATGAGCTGCTCGAGTCGCTCGGGGGCAACGTCCTCGCCATACGGAACTCGTACGAACAGGGACGCAAGAACCTGATGCGGATGACCAAGTACCTCGGCGAGGAGGACAGACAACTGCTGACCGAGTGTGTCGGCGAACTCGACAAGATATACGAGACCATCAACCGCGGCGTGCAGAACCGCACGGTCGAGATGCGCCTTGTGGGGCTCGAGCGGAAGATCCGCGGGAGCTTCGCCCCCGGCGTCGTCCACCTGGTGGCGCCGAAATCGACCGTCCGCGTTCCGCCCGTGGAGCCGCCGCCGGAGACGGAGGCGAAACGCGAACAGCCTGTTTCGCCCCTGATCGGCGTGGGTGAAAAGGTATCGCACCGGACCGCCCAGCCGGAGAAATCGACCGACCCCGCGCGGTTCGAGTCGCTGTTTACGGAGTGGCAGAAACAGCACGCGGCCTACGCCGCGGCGTTGCGCAAGAACGATATCGCGGGCTCGGCCGAACCGTACTCCAGGCTGCTCGAGGCGCTTCGGGCAATGAAGCTCCTCCTCCGCGACGAGCAGAAGGCCAATCATCTGCAGCTCTATATCTCGGAATACGAGCGGCTCAACGGTGATGTCGGGGATGAGAAGAAGATCGAGAGGATCGTGCGCACGATCGATCTGATGGAGAAGGACATCGTCGCGCAGTTCGGACCGTAGCTCGGCCTGTTTGAGAGACGGATTCCCACCCGGCCCGGCGTATTCACGAAATTCGATTTCCTGTCATGCCCCCGACGGCGGTTGGGGGAGTGACAGGCTGTCTTTGCTTTTCCTTGATGCGTGAATATTGCCGTCCAGCGCAGCAAAGCCGCAGCCCAGAATGGCCGCCAATGCTGGATCCGAAATTGGCGTGAATTCGCGTTCATTGGCGGTTCCTGCCGGACTTCGTGGAGGCGTTTTCGGAATGTGTTCATTCGAACGTCCTAGAGTCGTAGAGGTTGTTGTCGTGGCGCTCCTTCTCTGTGCGCCTGTCGCGGCGTGGTGTCAGGGAGAGCCTCAGCAGCCCGTCAAAGACTGGCGCGACGAATTGGTGCCGGTCGACGGCATCGCCGCGAAGGTCAACGACGAGATCGTCACCGGCGGCGAGGTCTTCAAGCGGATAGAAACTCAGCTCGACGTGCTGCGGCGGACCTACCCGGAAGACGAGTTCGTCCTCAAGGCGCGCGAGCTGTGGAAACGTGAACTAAAGGCGCTTGTCGAAGAGAAGATCGTGCTGCAGGCGGCGGCGAAGGAAGGGATCAAGATAACCGATGACGCCGTGGAGAAACAGATCGAATCTGAGATCGCGAAGACGGGTTCGCGCGAGGCGTACGAGCAGATGCTGCTCCAGACCGGCCAGACCATGGAAAAAGCGCGGGAACGGATTCGCAATGAGCTCCTCGCGCGCGACCTCATCTACGTGCGGATCGGGCTGAAGTGGAAGAAAGAGCCCGGTTTCGTGCCGCTCCACGATACGTTCGTGTCGCCGAAAGAAATGCAGGAGTACTACGACAACAACCTGAAGGAATTCTATGCGGAAGAGAAACTGAAGACGCGCTGGATCGTCATTCCTTACAGCTCGCCGGCCGAGCGGGAGAAGATCAAGCGTGAACTCCAATCGATCATGCGGCAGATCGAGGCAGGCGCGGATTTCGGGCTCATGGCCAGGTGTTACTCCAAGCTGAAACCGGAACAGGACGGCCTCTGGGACTGGCACCCCAGGAACATTTTCGCAGCCCCGATCGAGGACGCGCTCACGTTGCTCAAGGTGGGCGAGACGAGCGAGATACTGGAGAAGGGCGGAGCCGTCTGCGTTGTCAAGGTTGAAGGGCGTCAGGACGGCAAACAGAAGGCGTTCGAGGATGTCCAGGAAGAGCTCAAGCAGCGGGTCATGCAGCGGAAAGTCAGCGACAGCTTCGTCAAGGTCCGCAGGGAGCTTCTTCGCGAGGCCTGGGTCTGGCCGCCGGAATTGCAGGAGCGGTAGGCAGGCAGGGCGGCGAGGCCTTGCCCGAAGTGAGCACGAATCAGGGATAAGCAACGACTGCCTGTCATTCCGAACTCGGTTCCCGCCGCAGGCGGATCCGCTGCGGTGGACGGAATCTCCTTTACGACGTGTCCGGCCCTTCGCTGAAGGAGATGGCCCCGACCGGGGTCGGGGGCATGACAGCGAATCGAATTTCATGAATAGATCGGGCCAGGAGGCATTTCAGACGATTCCAGTTTCTTTCTGTGGTGGAGGTGCGACGTGATATTCAAAGTTGTTCTCGAGCGCGCTGAGGAGGGCGGTTTCAACGTCGTCGTGCCGGCGTTGGATGGCTGCTTTACCCAGGGAGAGACTGAAAGAGAGGCGCTGAGAAACGCCAGAGAAGCGATTCTATGCTATTTGGAGGGACTGGAGAAGGTCAACCAAATTAGGTCCAAGCCCGGCGTACTACTGAAAGAGATAGAGGTCAGACTATGAGACGGACTTACTCGGGCAAGGAAGTCGTGAATGCGCTTCGCCGCATCGGCTACGTTGTTGACCACCAGCGAGGCAGCCATATCTTCATGCACAACCTCCAACGGAACAAGTCTGTTGTTGTGCCCATGCACAGAGAACTGAAGAAAGGCACGTTGCATGCCATTCTGAAGAAGACGAGTATCTCACTGGATCAGCTTGGTGACTTGGTGTAGGAGATTCCAATGGCCAAAATCCTCCCCTTCAGGGCCTATCACTTCGATCCGAAGAAGGTCGGCAACCTGAGCGCGGTCGTCACTCAACCGTACGACAAGATAGACGCAAAGGCGCAGGAAGAGTACTACCGGCGCCACGCGAATAACGTGGTGCGGGTCACCAAGGGCAAGGACGAGCCGGGCGATACCGAGCGGAACAACAAATACACGCGCGCAGGCGCGTTCCTGAAGGACTGGACCGCCGGCGGGTTCCTGGTCCGCGACACCGAGCCCGCAATCTATTCGTACTTCCAGAGTTTCAAGACCCCGGGCGGCGAGAAGAGGGTACGCAAGGGATTCATCGCCCTCGGCGTCCTCGAGGAGTTCGGCAAGGGCGGCGTACACGCGCACGAGCATACGCTCGCCAAGCCGAAACAGGACCGTCTCAGCCTGACCCGCGCCACGCACGCGACCACTGGCCACATCTTCATGCTCTACTCCGACAGGAAGATGGCGATCAACAAACTCCTGGACGCGGAGGCGCAATCGAGGCCACCCGACTTCCTCGCCAGGGACGACTACGGCGCGGAACACGAAGTCTGGCGGATCACGGACAAGGCGAATATCGACAGGATCGTGAAAGACATGGCCGCGCGCGAGCTCTTCATCGCCGACGGGCATCACAGATACGAAACGGCCCTGAACTTCCGCGAGGAAATGAAGGGAACCCGGGCGACCTGGACGGGGACTGAGACGCCCGACTCCCGGATGATGACTTTCGTGAACATGGACGACGAGGGGCTGGTCATCCTGCCGACCCATCGACTGATCCACAGTCTTTCGAGCTTCGATTTCAGGGCTTTCCGTGGTTCGCTGGACAAGCAGTTTGAGGTGAAGGAATACCCGTTCGGGGGCAAGACGTCATCGAGCAGCCAGCCGGAGCCGTGCTGCTTCCGCAGCGGCGCGCCGGCCGTCCCTCCCGGCGGGGCGTTCGAGGAGCGCGCCCGCGCCGAACTCCTCGAAGACCTGCGCATCGAAGGACTGGAAGCGCACGTCTTCGGTCTTGCGGCGAAGGGGAGCGATTCCTACTTCCTGCTCGCGCTGAAGGACGTGAAGGTGATGGATTCGCTCATCACTGAGAAGCACTCCGCCGCCTGGAAGCGGCTCGACGTCTCAATACTCCACTCGCTCATCCTCGAATCCATGCTCGGGATCGACAAGAAGAAGCTCGAGGCGCAGGAGAACGTCGAGTATGTCCGGTACATCGAAGAGGCGTTGGACGGCGTTCGCGCCGGGAAGCACCAGATGGCGTTCATCATGAACCCGACGAAGCTCGCCGAGGTGCGCGACATCGCCGGCAAGGGCGAGCGCATGCCGCAGAAGTCGACCGATTTCTTCCCGAAACTGCTCAGCGGACTGCTCATAAACAGGATGAACCTGTAGCAGGACTTGATGGTCACCACAGAGACACAGAGAGCACAGAGACAGAACTGAATGAGGCCGTAGAAGTTGAGATTCGTTGGCTGGAAATCGGGGTTGCCCGGCCGTCTTTTGACGCCCGCGCTCAATGACGGAATCCTGGCCTGGTCTATTCATGAAGAAATGTGGGCATGTCATTCCTCGCTGCGGCTCGGAATGACAGTCTATCGGGCTTTTCTCTGTGTTCTCCGTGTCTCTGTGGTGATTCCGGAGAATGCCCGGCTGCGGCTGAGCCATGTTGGAGGTGCCTGATGCAAGACCGTGTCAGCGCGATTCTTTCGCGCTTCAAGTCCGAGGAGAGCAGCCTGATCCCGATCCTGCAGGAGGTGCAGGCTGAGTTCAGCTACCTGCCTGTCGACGCGATGCGCCGGATTGCGCGCTTCCTGCGCGTGCCTGAGAGCCGCGTGTTCGGGGTCGCCTCCTTCTACGCCCAGTTCAGGTTCACGCCGATGGGTAAGAACCGGGTCATGGCATGCCGCGGGACCGCGTGCCACGTGCGCGGAGCACCGCGAATACTCGAAGAGATATCGAAGTTCCTCGGCGTGCAGGAAGGCGAGACCACGCCGGACATGAAGTACACGCTGGAAACGGTCGCGTGCATCGGCTGCTGTGCGCTCGCCCCGTGCGTCATGGTGAACAAGGAGGTGCATGCCAAGCTGACGCCCGCGACGGCAAAAGAGGTTTTTGCGGAGTGAGCCGTTTGGATTTCAAGAGCGGACAATGAGGTGTCGAACATGTCGTTTGAGGCTGCACGCCAACAGGCGACCAAAGAATGGAAGGAACTGCAATCCGGCGCGGTCCCGCTCGTCTACATAGGCACGGCGACGTGCGGCAGGTCGGCCGGCGCCCTGCGTTTGCTTGACGCGGTTCGCGCCGAGCTGGACAAGAGGAAAGCGGCTGCGCAGATCGTGGAAGTCGGCTGCCTCGGCATGTGCTACGCCGAGCCGCTGGTGACCGTCCGGAAACCGAACGGTACCGCCGTATGCTATGGAAACGTCACGAAGGACAGGGCTGCGGAGTTCGTCGAGAACTGCATCGTCGGCGACAAGCCGCCGGCGGACCTTGTGCTCGGCTCGATCGGAGAGAAGAGCGTGCCGGGCGTGCCTGACCTCTTCAGCATCCCGGCGCTCCGTCCTCAGGTGCGCAGGATTCTGCGGAACTGCGGATCGATCGACGCGACAAACATGAATCACTACCTGGCGCACGGCGGGTACACCGGCTTCGCGCGCGCACTGCAGGCCGGTCGCGAAAAGGTGATTGCCGAGCTTCGCGATTCGGGCCTGCGCGGCCGGGGCGGCGCCGGATTCCCCACCTGGCGCAAGTGGCAGTTCTGCATCGACGCGAAGGGCGACCGCAAATACATCATCTGCAACGCCGACGAAGGCGATCCGGGCGCGTTCATGAACAGGTCGCTGCTCGAAGGCGATCCGCACGTCGTGCTAGAGGGCCTGCTCATCGCGGGCTTCACGATCGGCGCGTCCGAAGGCTACATCTACTGCCGGGCCGAGTACCCGCTCGCGCTGGAACGGCTCCGTACCGCGTTCGGACAGATGGAGAAGTACGGGCTCCTGGGCGACAACATACTCGACTCCGGTTTCTCGTTCCATGTCAAGATCAAGGAAGGCGCGGGCGCGTTCGTCTGCGGTGAAGAAACGGCGCTCATCGCCTCGATCGAGGGAAAGCGCGGAATGCCCCGCCCCCGGCCGCCGTTCCCGGCCGTGTCGGGACTCTGGGGCAAGCCGACCGTCATAAACAACGTCGAAACGCTCGCGAGCGTCGCGCTTATCCTCCAGAACGGCGCGGCCTGGTACGCGCAGGCCGGTACCGAGAAGAGCCGCGGCACCAAGACCTTCGCGCTCGCCGGAAAAGTGAAGTGCACCGGGTTGATCGAGGTGCCGTTCGGCATCAAACTCAGGGACGTTGTCTACGGCATAGGCGGAGGGATCCTCAACGACAAGGAATTCAAGGCCGTGCAGACCGGCGGGCCGTCCGGCGGCTGCCTGCCCGCCGCCTGGCTCGAAAGTCCGGTGGATTACGAATCGCTGGCCGCTGCCGGCTCCATCGTCGGCTCCGGCGGCATGGTCGTCATGGACGAGGACAACTGCATGGTCGACGTCGCGCGCTACTTCCTCGATTTCACACAGAAGGAATCGTGCGGCGAGTGCGTACCGTGCCGGCTGGGAACGAAGCAGATGCTCGACATCCTCAAGGATATCACCGCCGGCAAGGGCAGGCCCGGCGACATCGAACTCCTTCTCGAGCTCGCCGAAGGTATAAAGCGCGGCTCGCTCTGCGGACTCGGCCAGACCGCGCCAAACCCGGTGTTGACGACCGTCAAGTACTTCAGGTCGGAGTACGAGGCCCACATCCATGAGAAGAAGTGCCCCGCGCGGGTCTGCAAGCCGCTCATCCACTACAGGATTCTGACCGACAAGTGCAAGGGGTGCGGGCTTTGCCTGAAAAACTGCCCGGCAACCGCGATAACGGGCGAGAACAAGAAGATCCATGTCGTCGATCAGTCGAAGTGCGTGAAATGCGGGGTATGCCTCGAAAAATGCCCCAGGAAATTCAGTGCGGTGGAGTGCGTGCCGGGCGCGGCGCTTCAGTAGGCTGGGACGCCCCCCTTTGCGAAGTGGGGGGATCCGAAGGCCCCTTTGAAAAAGGGGGATTCAGGGGGATTTCTGCCCAGGGCAGCACATTTCGGAGTAGTTCATGGATAGAATGACGCTGAGCATTGACGGTCAAATCGTGGCCGCAGAAAAAGGTGTTACGGTGCTCGAAGCGGCGCTGGAGAACGGTATCTACGTGCCGAACCTCTGCTACCATTCCGACCTGAAGCCGGTCGGCGTCTGCAGGCTCTGCATCGTCGAGATCAAGGGGCGCGGTCTCGCCCCCGCGTGCATGACCCCGGCCGAAGAGGGGATGGTCGTCAAGACGGAAACGTCCGATATCCGGAACATCCGGCGCACCGCCGCGGAACTCCTCATTCTCAACCACCACGCGGACTGTCTCTCCTGCACCAAGAACACGAAATGCCGACTGCAGGAGGTCGCCAATTACCTCGGCATCGACGAGAAGCGGCTGAAGCGACTGCGCACCCCGCAACGGAACCTGGCGATCGATTCGTCGAACCCGTTCTTTGACCGGGACATGAACCGGTGCATCCTCTGCGGCATCTGTATCAGGACGTGCGACAACATCAACGGTGCAGGCGCGATCGATTTCGTGTTTCGCGGGTACAACACCACCGTTGGCACGTTCCAGGACAAGCCGCTCCTAGAATCGAACTGCGAATCGTGCGGCGAGTGCCTCGTCCGCTGCCCCGTCGGCGCGCTCTCGCCGAAGACGTCGCAAGTGCCGGCCCGCGAAGTGAAAACCGTCTGCCCGTACTGCGGCTGCGGGTGCAGCATCTACCTCGGCGTGCGCGGCGACAAGGTCGTCTCTTCACGCGGAGACGCCGAAGGGCCGGCAAACCATGGAAGGCTCTGCGTCAAGGGCAGGTTCGGTATTGAGTTCGTCAATCATGCTGAGAGGTTGACTTCTCCGCTCATCAGGAAAGACGGCCAGTTCGTCAAGGCTTCATGGGACGAGGCGCTAAACCTCGTCGCGACAAAGCTCGCCGGATACAAGGGCGACCAGTTCGCGGCGGTCTCTTCTGCAAAGTGCACGAACGAGGACAACTACGTGTTCCAGAAGTTCGCGCGCGCGTTGATGGGCACGAACAACATCGACCACTGTGCGCGCCTCTGACATGCCCCCACCGTGGCCGGTCTGGCCACAGTCCTGGGCAGCGGCGCCATGACCAATTCGATCGGTGAGATCGCCGATGCAAAGTGCCTCCTGGTCATCGGCACGAACCCGACCGAGACGTACCCGATCATCGGCTACGAGATGAGACGCGCAGCGCGGAACGGCGCGAAGCTCATCGTCGCGAATCCAAAGACCATCGAACTCGGCAGGCTTGCAGGCATCACGATAAACCACAAGACGGGCACGGACGTCTCGCTACTCATGGGAATGATGCGGGTCATCGTCGACGAGAAACTGTTCGATCGCCAGTTCGTCGAAACCAGGTGCGAGAACTTCGACGCGCTCAAGTCCTCGCTTGCCGGGTTTGACCTTGACGTCGTGTCGAAGACGACCGGTGTCTCCGGTGAGACCATCGCGGCGGCGGCGCGGCTCTTCGCGACGACGAAGCCCGCGGGCATCTACTATTCGATGGGAATCACGCAGCACTCGCACGGCACGGACAACGTGATGGCCGTCGCCAACCTTGCCCTCTTGACGGGCAACATCGGCAAGCCGTCCGCCGGCGTAAATCCGCTGCGAGGCCAGAACAATGTACAGGGCGCCTGTGATGTGGGCGCACTGCCGAACGTGTTTCCGGGCTATCAGCGCGTTGACAATGCCGACTTAAGAAAGAAATTCGAGACCGCCTGGGGCTGCGTTCTCCGACCCGAACCGGGTCTGGTCCTGACGGAGATCTTCAAGGCGGCCCACGAAGGAAAAGTCAAGGCGCTCTACTTGCTCGGCGAGAACCCCGTGCTGAGCGACGCGGATTCGAAAGAGGTGATGGAGGGGATAGAGAAGCTGGAATTCCTTGTCGTCCAGGACATCTTTCTCACCGAGACCGCCGTGCACGCGCACGTCGTCCTGCCCGCCGCGTCGTTTGCGGAGAAAGACGGGACTTTCACTAACACAGAGCGCCGCGTCCAGCGCGTGCGCAAGGCGATTGAGCCCGTGGGCGAATCGAAGCCGGACTGGCAGATCGTCTGTGAGATCGCGCGGAGAATCGCTGCAGGCGGCCCGCCTGCGGCGGG
>JAVHLO010000099.1 GCA_031082105.1 Planctomycetota bacterium | reverse complement strand
TGCTCTATTCATTCTCCAACCCTTTCAAACTCGAACCACACCCGGGATTGTACCGCCTGCCGCGGTCGAGGTCAAGAATCTTCTTCTTCCAGGACAGGTGACGACTGGGTCTACGATTCCGCTGAAGAAACTCGGTTCTGTCATTCTGAACTCGGTTCAGAATCTCCTTGTCCGGGGGTGAAGGAAAGGTCAAAGCTGCGGCTTTGACGCTCCAAAGCTCGGTCATCCTCTCGAGTGTCCTGTCAGCTTGACGGCCTCGACGACTAGCGTGTCGGGGATTCGCAAGGTCTTCTCGAAGTAGATGCGGTATTTTCTCAGACCTTCCCGCGAGGGCTGCGGTTCGTCGATCCGGGCAACCGCCATGCCGGCCGCGTGGAGCGCGTCCACGAAATCGGTGATCGTCCAATGGAACCCGGTCGTTTTGAAACGGATATTCAGCCGCGCCATGTCCCACACGATCTTGTCCGAACCGGTGTCGAAGTACCGGTCCGTCTTGAAATGCAGCGCGTTTCGCGACGACCGCGTCTTCGTTCCCTTCTTGAACTCCCAGCCGCCGATCTGTTTGCCGTCGAGGGTTCGTCTTATGAAGCAAGGGTGGGGCACGGAGAATACCAGCCGGCCGGTCTTCTTCAGTACGCGCGCCGATTCCTTGATTGCCTTCCGGTAGTTCTCAATGTCCTGGAGCGCCATGAAGGAGGCGACGACATCGAATGACCCGCTCTTGAACACGCGCAGGTCCGCGGCGTCGCGAACGTGGTATTCTATCCCGAGCGGCCTCGCCTTCTCCTGCCGCCTGGCGGATTCGATGAGGGCGCGCGAGAAGTCGACTCCTGTGACGCGCGCTCCCCGCCGCGCCAGTATCCTTGAATTGTAGCCCTCGCCGCAGCCGAGGTCGAGCATCTTCTTGCCCCGGACGCTGCCCAGCATGCGGAACATGGCCGGGCTGTTCATGTACTCGCGCGAGTAGTCCTTCTTCGTGCGGACAAAATCCACCCAACCCTCGGCGGCTCGGTCCCATTCCCGATCGAGTGCGGTCTTCGACATCGCTGGGATCCTCTTTCTGGCAGGTTCCCGTTCCTTCGATCTGCATCTCGCGCATCACAGCGCAGCCGCTCCTTGCCACCATCCGGCAAGACTCTGTTTCTTATGCAGGGCCTTCCGGTCACAGACGTGCGCAAACCCAGGTCGGTTTCGTTGATTCTCCAACACTGCCCCCCGCCGCGCCGTGGCCTGATGGCAGGGGACACTTCTGGATTCCCGCTTTCGCGGGAATGACAGAGACACCCTTTCTTTCAAAATCGCCAAGAGTAATCTGCAGGAATCTCAAAAGTGTTCGAGCTGACCTGCATTCTCCTCTCTGTGCCTCTGTGTCTCTGTGGCAAGTTCGGTACACTTCATTCGATAGTGACTTGCGCGGGGACGTTTTCCGCCTCGAACGGGCCGAAGTCGGCCTCGGGCCGGATCGTGATCGCGCCCTTCAGGTCCGGAGGCACGCTCCAGACATCCCTGCAGAAGACTCACCCGTACGTCATGGTTCCCTTGCCGACCGGTGCGCCATCGGGGCCGAGCACGGAGTAGTTCTGGCTGTCGACGCGGTCGGCTTCGCGGTAGACACCGGGCACCTGTTCGCCGCCTGAGCCGGCCATTGTCAGTGTTATCTCGATACTGCCGTCCTGCAACTGGGTCTGGAGTGAGGCCTTCAAAGGCGGGCCGAACTTGACGGTCTTTTTTTTGCCCGCGGAGACTGTGAAGGTCGGCCCTTTGCCGAGCGCCGCGGCGGGCCACATGCCGACGATGCTCCATGCGGCGCCTTCCCTGTCCTTTCGCGAGAGGACGTACCGCTGCTTGCCGTACTTGCCCGCGGGCACCCTGGCGACCCCATCCACGCCGCGGATGTGCCACAGTCCCTTCGATGAGGTCACGCTGAGCGTCCAATCGCCGTCCGGGCCGCGGACGGAGCCGGTCTCGGTCGGGACCTCCTTGATGGCGGCGCTTCTTCCGTCCGGGGCGATCGTGAACTCGAGGAGCGTGTTGTCCATCCAGACGAAGTTCGAGTCGAACCCTTCGTAGCCCAGGTAGGTGGTCAGCTTGTCGCACGCGATGACGCCGTCGCCGTCCACGTCGAGGAGTATTCGGTCCGCGTAGGTGAACGACGCCTTCGAAACGGGGAATTCGTCATAGCGACCGTTGACGTTGCCGTCGACGAGCGCGACCTGCACCTTGCGCCCCTTGAGACTGAACTTGCCGCGCATCCAGCATGAGGGGTGGAGTTCCATGAAGGGGAAGAGCTCGCCGGTGGTGTTGAGATGGGTCGGCGTGCATTTGAAGCGGTACTTTACGGTTCCGCCTGCGGCGGGGATGGAGAGTTCGATCGGCGGAAAACGGTAGGCTGTTCCGCCCTCCTTGGGCAGCAGGGGGCTTGCGACCCCGCCCTGGGACGTGAAATCAAGGAACATGTCGTCGGTGAGGTCGTTGTTCCCGTTGCAGTCGGCAACAAGAGTTTTATTTTCGGGGTCGTAGGCGATGGTGACGTTCTGTCCCGTTGCGCCGCCCAGCTTGAGCGCGAAGAATGCCAGGTCGCCCTCGGGCGTCTTTGTGAGCGCGGCCGGGCGTTCCGCGAGCCGGTGGCAGCCGCCGCCTTGGGCGGGGACGGCGTCGTTGGCCTCGTAGGTAAGTTCGACCGTCGTGGCGAAGGGAGCCGGTCCTTCCTTCCCGGGCCCCTCCTGTGCCGTTGCGGCGGCAGGGGGGAAGAGTACGAGCAGAAACGTGGCGCAGAAGGCTAACCCTGCTCCGGGGAATGCATGCCTTGTTGCCGGGTGGTTCATTGTGGTCTGTTCCCTGAATCGGGTGTTTTCTGTTCCGCACTTGAGTCTTGACCCTGTGGACGCGGCGAAGGTCTCCCGCAGGCATCCTTCTCACCCACACCGAAGCGGGAATCTCGGTTTCCCCTCTTCCCCCTGCGGTGAGGAGAGGGGAATCGTGGGCGGCTCCTCGCTACGCCCCCGCAAACAGCCTGCGCACCTCGCGGTGCAGGATCTTGCCGGTCGGCGTGCGCGGCATCTCATCGCGCTTGATAAATCTCACCGTCTTCGGCTTCTTGTACCGCGCCATCTTGTCGGCGCAGAAGTCGACAATCTCTGCCTCCGTGCACTTCTGGCCTTCCTTGAGGATAACAACCGCGACCACCGCCTCGCCCCACTTTTCGTGCGACGCGCCGACGACCGCCACGTCGAAGACCGCCGGATGGCGCGCGATGATCTCCTCGACCTCGGTCGGATACACGTGCTCGCCGCCGGTGATGATCATGTTGTCCTTGCGGTCTACGAGCCAGAAGTAGCCGTCCTCGTCCTTCATCGCAAGATCCCCCGCGCTGAACCAGGCGTTCTCGATCTCCTGGCCAAGACTCGCAGGTTGAACGTATCGGCGCGCAACTGTGATGGCGCCGTCAGTTCCCTCTCCTTCTGGGAGAGGGTTAGGGTGAGGGGCGTCTGTCCCTTCCTGGCTCCGGAGAGGTTCCCGGAAAGGTCGGCAGCTGGAGCTGCCTCCTACATGACCGCACGCGCACGCCGCCGGTATCCGGAACGACTTCAGCGTCTTCTCCGGCAGCTTGTAGTATTCCTTGAACATCATCGGCCCCTTGGAGAAGAGCTCGCCCACCTGTTTCGGCGCGCATTCGCGGCCGGACTCGTCGAGTATCTTGATCGAATCCGTGCCGAGCGACTCGCGGCCGATCGAGCCGAGCTTCGTGAACTGTTCGTGCGGTTTCAGCACGGTGACGATGCCCGCCTCGGTCGAACCGTACCCCTCGTAGAGCTGTACGCCGGGGAAGAACTCCATGACGGCCTTCTTCATCTCCTTTCGCGCTGGCGCGGAGGAACAGAGGAGCTTCCGGACGGAGCTCACGTCGTACTTGCCCGCAACATCGCGGGGCGCGTTCAGGATGAGGTTGTAGTGGGTGGGGATGAGCGAGATGAAGGTCGCCTTCTCGCGCTGGATGATCTCGAGAATCTCGACAGGCTCGAAGTTGCGCGCGGGATGGACGTAGATCGCGCCGCCGACATAGGTGAACGTAAACGAAAAAAAAGTCGAGTTGACATGGCACAGGGGCATCACGTTGAGACAGAGGTCGGCGTCGGTGAAGCCGAAATCCGCGGCGTTGATGAAATAGAAGGCGATGTACGACTTGTGCGTGCGGAGCACGCCCTTGGGCACGCCGGTCGTGCCGGACGTGTAGAGGAGCACCCAGATGTCCTCGGAAGAGACCTCGCAGTCCGGCTCCGCGGGCGACGAGGCGCGGAGAAGGCCATCATAATCCTCCCTCTGGGAGAGGGCGGGGGGGTGGGACTCCCTCTCCCTTTGGGAGAGGGTTGGGGTGAGGGCGTTGGAAGACCCCGCGCTCGTCTGCCACGCCCTGATCGCCTCGCCGCTCGCCACCTTCACATACTGTTTCACCAACGGCAGCCGCGCGCGGAGCGTCTCCACCATCGGCATGAACTCGTCGTGGACGAAGAAGACCTTCGACTCGGCATGGTCTGCGATGTACTGGACGTCGTTCGCGCTGAGCCGGAAATTGATGGGGTTGATGATGATCCCGGTCTTGGCGGCCGCGAGGTAGAGTTCTATGATCTCGATCGAGTTCTCGAGTAGCGCCGAGATCTTGTCGCCTTTCTGCAGGCCGAGCGCGAGCAGTCCGTTGGCGAGCCGGTTCACGCGCTCGTTCACCTGTGCGAACGTGAACGCGCGCTGCCGGTCCTTGAACGCCACCTTGCCCGGCGTCCTTGCCGCGTAGATTCGCGTCATCTGGCCGAGGTTCATCCAGTCGCCCATGTCGCTCACTCCACTGCAAAACCTGTTCAGGAGGTTCGGGTCGCCGTCATGCGCAGACGCGTCGGGGCATCTCCTTTGGCGAAGGGCCAGGCACGTTGCCAAGGAGATTCCGAACCGAGTTCGGAATGACAGGCGGTCGATACTTTTCCTTCAGCCTGTAACCTCGTTCACCTATCGCAGCGCCTCGCGCAGCTCCTTGGCGAGAAGCTCGATCGTCTTATCGCCGCCGCCCGCGCTCTTGAACCGCCATTCGAGGTCAGTCTCGAACCGCCGGTCTCCGATCCGATACCCCCACGGCCTGAGCACGCGCTCGAGGTCGACGGCGGAAAGCGGGTCATAGCCGTATTCGCGGCACGCGGCCAGTACGGCCGGGATGACGCGGATGAAGGCGCGCAACGCCGGCGTCTTCTTGACACAGTGTCGCTCGCTTTTCCATGCGTCCGAGAAAAGGTGGACAATGAGGGACAGATATGTGAGGAAGAACTCGGTTGCCCGTTCAATGAACTGGGCGGCGGCGGGTTCACCGGCCTCTGCGAGCGTCTCGATGAGTCGCGCGATCTCATCGGCGAGCGGCGCCTGCGAGAGCTTGCCCGCCCCGACGCCGAGGATGCGAATGTTGCCGGCGAGCGGGCTCTCCGGCCGTTCGTTGAGTGCCCTGACGATATCGTGCGCGGCGGCGAGGCTGGGGCTGCTGTAGAGCCGCCTGCCAGACAGGCTTACGACGATGTCCCGGCTCAGCTTGGTCTGTCTCGTGTTCACCGTCACGAACATCTCGACCGACTGCGTTGGGCCGAGCGTATCGAAGACCAGCGCGGGGACGACCAGCGTGCGCAGCGACTCGGCAACGTCGGCCGTGTTGCCCTCGGCCTTCTCGTAGGCGGCGAGGGCGAGGAGGCGATGGTGGCCGTCGAGCACGTGCAGCAACCCCTCGGTCTCGGGCATCTGGAGGTGGCCCAGCGGACTGCGCGGGAATGACGGCACGAAATCGAGCCGCTGGTTGGCGACGAGGATGACTGCGGCGGGGACCGGCGGCAGGTCCTTGTTCTCGTACCGCTGTTGGTAGTATCCGACCAGCTCGCGGATCTTCTTCTTGAGGATCGGCCGCTGGTAGGCCCGGTCGCTGCGGGATATTCTCCCTTCCAGCTCTTCCCAGTTGATCCCGGACCGGGACCTGGATTTCTTCTCATCGCGGCCGGCGCCGAACGAGAGCACCTCGAAGCTGATGATCTTCCGGATGTCCGAGGCGCACAATGCGGCCTGGTAGAACATGGTCCCAAACTGCTGCATCTGGATGGCGGGGACGGTGATCATGGTTCTCCTCACAGGAAGTACAAGTGTTGGTCGTGTTCCAAGCCAGGCCAGCGGCCTGCCCGGCATTACCCGCACAGGCAACTGGTCTACGCTATCTGGTATCGCCGCCCGTCCGCGCCAGCACTTGCTCGGCCTTGCTGGCCGCCGAGAATAGTGACAACACGAAGTCGCCCGATTGCCGCAATTCGAACCGGCATGGGACGGCGCCATCGACCGCCAGCGAGAATGCTCCATCGCCTCGCTCAAAATTGACTTTGGGGCAGGTCTCGGCCTGCTTCCCCGGCATGAGGACGGAGACGAACATCACATTCGCTCCCTTCGCCTCCGCGATCAGCGCCTCGTGTTTCTTCTCTTCGCCGTAGTTGAAGGAGTGGTCGTCCTTCTTGTGCTTGTACTTGACGGACGGCGCGGTACTGAATACGAACGCCTGCAAGGCCGCGTCGCCGATCTCCCACCGGGCGCCCGTGTCGGTCATCGCGAACTTCCCGCCCGTGTCGCCGCCGCCGTTGCCGTGCAACAGCCACTTGTACGTGTGCTCGACGGGGCTCGCGATCTCGTCGAGGATGATGAAGAACCGCGAGTCCACGAAGATGATGCAGCGCTTCACCGACACGCCGCAGTAGGCGGCGTGGATCTCGCAGCAGGCAACCCTGTCTTTCACGAGCGGGTTCTTGAGGAACGCGTCGCCGCCGACCTGTTTCGTCGCGGCGTCGAACTCCGAGGTCCGCGGCCCCTTGCCGTCGACGAGGATGAGGTTGTGGTTGTCCGCAGTATAGACCTTGGTCCGTTTCTCCCAGTAGATGTAGCCGCCGTCAATCGCGAGCGGCTGACCGCAGGCGAAGAGCGTGAAGCTCGTCTCGTCCGGATGTTCGTGTCCGCCGCCGTTCTTGCGTGCCTTGCCGTGTTCCGCGCGTGCGTTGAGGTAGACGGCGTCCTTTGACCAGTCCGAACGGAATATCGCGTCGCCGCCCTCATCGAAGAAGAGGCACGGCCCCTTCGCCGGCGGCGCGGGCTTGACGGAATCGTCGAACCAGCAGATGGCGTCGACCGGTGACCCGCCGGCCCAGTTCTTCGAGGCGAGGTTGTTCCAGTCCCAACGGTAGAGGCCCGCGTCCTTGTACGCGCTCGTCAGGAAATGAGTCGGGTAAGCGGAGAGCGCGGCGTCGTCGAAGTTGGGCCGCAGTCCGTTCGGCATTCGCGACAGCACCGACCAGTCGTGGGTGAGCCTGACGTGTTCCTCGGCGAAGTAATCGACGCCCAGGGAATTCCGCGCCGCGAAAAAGTAGGGGAGGTGCAGCCCGGCGCTGTAGGCGAAGTAGTTGTGCCCCTCGGCCCATGCGCCGTCCGTGGTGGTCTGGTACTTGTAGGCCCGCTCGACCCATTCCTTCGCGAAGCCGTAGTACCACTGCGACGGGTAGGGCTCGCCGTAGCGCGCGTCGGCGAGCGCGAACGCGACGATGGCCAGCCCGGAATAGTGGCGCGTCTGGTGATTGTTGAAATGGAAGACGTACCAGCCCTCGCCGCGGTTCTTGAGGTAGAGTCCGAAGCGGTAGAGGAAACGGCGGACGAAGTCGAGTTCAGAGTCGGGGTTCCGGAGTTCGGATTCGGGCGGGTGGGGTTGGGGAGACGAATCGGGGCCGTCGCCCTTCTTCTCGGTGTTGGTCACTTCCTTGCCGTCGTGGTTCGGTTGCGGCTCGGCGGGAGCCTCGCCCTCCCCGTTGGGTCGGCAGCTGGAGCTGCCTCCTACACGGTCGCGGCTCTGTTTTGCGAGCCAGTTGTGGATCATATCGTACGCCTGCGCGAGGTCTGCCGCGCCCTCGTGCTCGGGGAGGTACTTCACGCTCCAATCGCCGCCGTCTTCGCGCAACTTCACCTTGTGAAAGATCTCGAGGCATTTTGCGGCGTATTCCTCTTTGCCGGTGATCACGTACGCGAAGGCGAGTGATTTTGCGAGCTTGCACTTCTGAGGTTCGTAGGTAATGGCGTCTATTGCGTCGTCCTTGAGCGCACCGTCGCTGGAGGCGAGGATTCCGTTCCACCAGGTCAGGTACGGTTCGCGTTTCACCCGCTCGCGGAGCGTGGGTACGTCTTTCTCTTCGAAGATGAGCACCGGATGCCGTTCAGGCGGAAGCTGCTTCTCCTCCGCATACGCGGGCCCGAAGGCCAGCAGGAAGATGAAGGGCAGGAGTAGCGTGGTGTGGTGCTTCATAGGTCTATTCTACCATGGCATCGGGAGACGAAGGGGTCATTCCAGAAATTCCTCATCGACAGGCAACTTCGCGGACAACCCCCTAAATCCCCCTTTGCTAAGGGGGACCTGCGCCTTTCCGCGCTCGTCCGATGTCCATGGAAATCTCGTGCAGTATGCGCCCGACCTCGATCGGGGTGATGGGCAGACACCCGATCAAAATGCATGATGCCGCATAGTGCACGCCGATTTTTGCTGTAGAAACAAGCTCGCCCGGCAACCACCATGCGTCGCGCCTACTCCGGCTTCTCCTCCTCCGGGAACTTGAAGGTCTTCGCGTTCTTCTGCCACCACTTCGAGAACTCGAGCTGCGTCTGGAAGTTCTGGCCGGTCAGCTTGCTGAGCGAGTTGCAGTACTCGGATGCGTAGCTGTCGTAGATCGATTTCTGTTCGTCCTCGGTCAGACTGTCCTTGACGCCGATGAGGTCGAAGCACTTGATGAGCCCGTCGATCGCGGTCTTGTCCTTGACCTCGCCGAGGCTTCGGATCGCGGCGAGGACGCAGTCGCGCACGTTCTTGTCGAACGTGGCGGTGTTCATCTTGAGAAAGCTTGTCAGCGGCGGGACGCACGTCGGGTCCGCGATCTCGCCCAGCGCGTCGAGGATGTACACCCAGATCGCGTATTTCCTCTTGTGAGCCTTGAGTCCCTTGTCGAGCGGCGTGACTGCGCGCTTGTCCTGCATCGACCCGAGCATCTCGGCCGCGGCGGAGCAGACCTTCTCGGACTTGTCGCCGACGAGTATCTGGCCGAGCATCTGGATAATATCCGGGTGGAGCGCGCGCTCCAGCGCCTCGACCGCCTCGCAGCGGGCGATCTCATCCTTCGCGGCCGCCTGGTAGGCCTTCTTGAATGCATCGAGCTTGGCCTTGGCATCTTCCTTCGTCAGCTCTTTCGGTTTCTCATCTTCCGGCTCGGGCTCTTCCTTGGGCGGCTCTTGCGGTTCGCCTTCCTTCGGCGGCTCCTGCGGCTCTCCTTCCTTGGGCGGATCCTGCGGTTGGCCCTCCTGGGCATAGACCGTGGGAAGCGCACAGAAGATCAGGATCGCCACCCCGACCGCCAGCACGGCCAAAGTGCCGGCAAAAAGAAATCTGCTGCAACGTTCCATGACGTTCCTTCCTCCAATACGTCGGACCCCCTTGTAGAACACAACTAGTATGCCATTGATGAGGCTGGAATTCCAGTTTTTTGATGAACGAACGAGGCGGTTGGGTTCCTCTCTCTGCGCTCCTTTCTTTGCCTCCCGGGTTCGTCCTCAAAAGCTTGCTTGCAGGTCCTGTCCGTGCTATTCTTGTGTGGAGAAGCGAAGCGAGCCTTCTAACGCGAGAGCCCGACAATCCGCCAAAACGCAAAGAGCGCCAAGAACGCCAAAAATCATGAAGAAGTTGAATCCGACCGTGTAGTGGAACAGGGACTTCGAGAGACTTTGACGAAACAACAGAACTTCCAGTCTTGCGCAAGTCTCGTCCAG
>JAVHLO010000098.1 GCA_031082105.1 Planctomycetota bacterium | reverse complement strand
GCCGCAGGCGGATCCGCTGCGGTGGACGGAATCTCCTTCGCCATGTGTCCGGCTTGAACGCCCCGCGCTACCCGCCGACCTTGATCACCTCTGCCGCGGCGATGTCCATCGTGCCGAGCCCTATTTCCGCGGCGGTCTTGATGTAGCCGATGTCCGCCGGCTTCACGCCGAACTCCGGCAGCGATGCGGCATACGCATCGGCGAGCACCATGTCCGCGCTCGCCAACAAGAGGTTCGTCGCGCGCACATCGGAGACGCGCCCGCCGCTGGGCCCGTTGTTGACGAGTATCCTGAACGCATCGACTACGGTGAGCTTCGGCCTGATCCTGCTTGCGAGGTCGGGCAGCGCCCGGTGGATCCTGCCGTGGATCGACGCGCGCTCGCCGCCCATCAAGCCCATCAGGTTCTTCATCCCCAGGCTGAGCCGCGCCAGTGAGTGGTGCTTCGCGATGGGGACATTGATGATGACGTCCGCATCGAGCGCCATCTTGAGGAGCGGCCATTTCTTGAGGCTGCGCCCGTCGGGGATCTCCGTCTCGGCGTAGACGCTGTCGTCGTCTCTCTCGAGCATGACCACCTTCGCCCCGGCCTTCGACGCCGCTTCCTGGATCCCGGACCGCTTGTAGCAGCGCCGCGGGTCGTTCAAGGTGCGGTCCGCAACCACCACCTCGGCCGCGCCGGCCTGCAGGCAGAGCTCGACGAGTGACGCGACGACCTCGGGGTTCGTGTTTGCCGCCTGCTCGGGCGCGCGGTCGAACGACATGTTCGGCTTCAGGAACACCCGCTGCCCCTTCCCCACGAACTTCTCCATCCCGCCGAGCGCCTTGATCGCCGCGGCGACGAGCTTGCGCGGCTCGGTCCCGGACGCCACCGCGATCACCGGTTTCGTGGTGGCCGGCGGCGTGGACTCGTCCGGCTTTGTCTCCTCATCGGAGGAGACCGTCCCGGCAAGCAGCGGGATCAGCCCGCCGGCGCAAGCCGCGGCTGCCGCAGCCGCGATCGCCTTCTGCGCGAACTCGCGCCGCGTCAACTTCCTGTCGTCCGAATTGGGGTCCATCGTTCAATCATGAAGAAGCGTGAAAATGTCATTCCCGCGAAAGCGGGAATCCAGCAAACGGCGCAACAGCAAGAGGACAAGATTGAATTCCCACAGTCTCGGTCGCGTCGACGATCCACTGGATTCCCGCTTTCGCGGGAATGACAGTCTGTCGGGCTTCCCCGCAGATATGCGAACAATCCCGGCTAGCCCTCTTCTCTGTCCCGCTGCTGCTATTTTCTGCTGCGGCTGCGTTGCCCCGGGAAATCTGTGGGCGATTCAGCAATCGGCGCGCACGGGCAATTGTAGCGCGTCACGGGTCGCGGAGTCAAGACTTCTTGACATTTCGAGGGAATTCAATATAATGGCGCTTCTATGCAACAGATGCGAGTACGTTATGGGGACATGCTCCTTGTCGGCACGTTCAACTGCCAGCTCGAGGGCGTGATCATTGGCGCGAAGGTGCTGGTACGGACCGAGCGCGGTTGCGAGGCCGGGGTGATCGTCCAGATACTGGGCGAACCCAAGCCCGAGCAGACCGCACCACCCGCCGGGCACGTGGTCCGCGTTCTCAGCGAGAGCGAGGTGATGACCGCGCCCGACACGTCGTGCCAGCAGAATCCGAAGGAGTACGAATTCTGCCAGAAGCTCATGTCGGAGCTAAAGCTGCCGATGAGCCTGGTCCATGTGGAGCGGCTGCTCGGCGGCGAGCGGTTGATCTTCTATTTCATGTCCGAGGGCAGGGTCGATTTCCGTGAACTCGTCAAACAGCTTGCGAAGGAGTACAAGACCCGCATCGAGATGCGGCAGATCGGCGTGCGCGACGAGACCCGCCTGCTAGGCAGCTTCGGCCATTGCGGGACGGAGCTTTGCTGCAGGAAGTTCCTGAAGGATCTTCAGCCGGTCACGATGAAGATGGCCAAAGGGCAGAAGACGACGCTCGACCCGACGAAGATCTCCGGCCGCTGCGGCCGGCTGATGTGCTGCCTGGGCTTCGAAGAAGAGAACTACGCCAAGTTGCGTGAAGAGATGCCGCGCAAGGGGACGCGCGTCATCACCCCAAAAGGCCGTGGCGAGGTTACCGACGTCGAACTGCTCATCGGCAATGTCGTTGTCGAACTCGAGAAGGGCGACCGTACGAAGTTCGCGCCATCGGAGATCAAGGTCGATCTCGAGCCGGAGAAGGGCGCGCAGGTTTCCGGCGGGCCCGGTCCGGCCGGCGAACAGAGACCGCCCGCGTCCGGACCGGACGCGCGTCCGCAGTACAGGCCCGACACGCGCGCGGGCGAAGTCGGCGCACGCCCGCCGGGGACTGACTCCAGAGACGCAGGCGGTCGTAGGGACACGAGAGGCCCGGCCGGACCGGATCAAAGGCCCGCGACGGGCGGCCAGCAACGTCCTCCCGGAGAGCCACAGAGAGGCCAGGACGGCAGGGGCGACACCAGGCCGCAGGGCGGGCAAGGCCAGGGCCAACATCGGCCTGGATCCGGATTCCAGCGTCCCCAGCAGGGACAACCAAGAGGCCAGGACGGCCGCAGAGACACACGACCCCAGGGCGGACAAGGCCAGCAGGACCGCCGTCCGGGGACCGGCCAGCAACGCCCATCCGGGTGGCAGCCGAGACCGCCCGAGGAGCGAAGGGATGCGCGACCGCCTGACGGCCCGCCGCGAGCGACATTGCAGCAGAAACCTGCGCCGTCACCGGGCGGACCGGCGGCTCAGCCCGCCACCAGTGCCCAGCCGGCCGCCGCTCCCACGCCGGTCGATGCCGCGGTCAAGCAGGATACCAGGCCGTCCGTCACACCCGCGCCAAAGCCCGTCGAGCCGACGCCGCCCGCGGTCGGTCTGGCGCGCGTCGAGACTGCGGAACCGAAAGCGGTGGTGGCCCCGGCGACCCCGGCTCCGCCGCCAGTAGAAACGAAACCAGCAGCGGCCCCGGTGCCCCCGGCACCGCAGCCGGCTCCGGCCGCCGCACCCCGAGAGGGCGCCAGGCCGGTGAGTCCACCCGCCCCGCCGGACAAACCCGCGGGCGAGGCGGCTTCCCAGCCTGCGCCGGAACCGCCCGGGGATCCCGGCAAGACGGCTGAACCGGGCGGAAGTCCCGGGTAGTTGACCGCGCCCGCGCATTCGACGCCGGCCCTCGGGGCGTAGTTTGTTTTGACATCGAATCTCCAACTTCTGATTGCGGATTGAGAATACCGCTGATTTCCGGTGTGTTCCGGACAGCGCCCCAAATCCAAAATTCGCAATCTAAAATCCAAAATCCTGTGAACGGAGCCCGCATGGGCAGCGCATTCTACGTGACAACACCGATCTACTATGTGAACTCCGAGGCGCACGTGGGCACCGCGTACACCACGATCGCCGCGGATGTGCTCGCGCGGTACAACCGCGCCTGCGGAAGGCGCGTGTTCTTCCTGACCGGCAGTGACGAGCACGGGATGAAGATGGTCCGTGCCGCAAAGGACAAGGGGTTGACTCCGGAACAGTTGGTCGATACCCTCGTCCCGAAATACGTGGAACTCTGGAAACACCTCAACATATCGAACGACAATTTCATACGGACCACCGACCCGCTCCACGCCAGGACCGTGCAGGCGCTGTTCGGCAAGCTCATCGAGAAGGGCGACATCTACAAGGGCACGTACCGGGGCTGGTACTGCACGCCCTGCGAACGGTACGTGCCTCAAGGCGCAGCGACCCCTCCGCCGTGCCCGGTATGCAACAGGCCGGCCGAGCACCTTGAAGAGGAGAACTACTTCTTCCGCATGTCGAAGTACCGCGACCGGCTCCTGGCTCTCTTCGAGGAACGGAAAGACTTCGTGCGCCCCGAGAGCCGGCGCAACGAGGTGCTGAACCGCGTGAGGGAAGGTCTCGAGGACGTCAGCGTTACGCGCTCCACGTTCGAGTGGGGGGTCCGCATGCCCGGGGACGAGAAACATGTCGTCTGGGTATGGTTCGACGCCCTCATAAACTACTTGTCCGGCGCGGGCTATCCGCATGACATGGCGAAATTCGCGGAACGCTGGCCCGCGGACGTCCACCTCATCGCAAAGGACATCCTCTGGTTCCATTCGGTCATCTGGCCCAGCATGCTCATGGCCGCCGATATCGAACCGCCGCGATCGATCTTTGCGCACGGCTGGTGGACGATGAACGCGGCGAAGATATCGAAGTCCGCAGGCAACTGCATCTACCCGATGGACATCACCGCGCAGTTCGGCGTCGACGCGTTGAGGTTCTTCCTCCTGCGCGAGGTCCCGTTCGGCGGCGACGGTGATTTCACGCATTCCGCGTTCCTCGGCAGGTTCAACAACGATCTCGGCAACGATCTCGGCAACCTGGTCCTGCGCACGATCACGATGGCGGAGAAATACTTCGGCGGAATCGCGCCCGCGCCGGGGGTGTCGGGTACGCAGGACGATGCGCTCGTCAATACCGCGAAGAACCTGGAAGATTCGGTTGCCGGACATCTCAAGAACCTGCAGTTCAGCCATGCCCTTGAAGCGATCTGGCAACTGGTCAGGGCCGCAAACCGGTATGTCGAGGAGTGCAAACCGTGGGTGCTGGCCAAGAACGAGGCTGAAAAGCCAAGGCTGGCCACGGTCATCTACAACCTGCTTCAATCCACTCGCATCTGCGCGGCATATCTCAGCCCGTTCATGCCCGGCACATGCGAGGAGATTCTATGGCAGATCGGCTACGAGAAACCCGTTTCGGTCCGGCTTCCCCTGGATGCGACCTGGGGCCAGTACCAGTCCGGGCTGCGTTTGCGCAAGGGACGACCGCTCTTTCCGCGCGTGGAGGCGTAGTCATGCCTGTCGATTTCGAGGCGGCAGTACGCGGGATCCGGGCCGCAAAGGACCCGAGATATCCGGGCGGGGCATATCGTTTCGTGATGGAAGCGCTCGAACTCACGGTAAAGAAGCTCGGCGAGCGCAGGCATGTCACCGGACGCGAACTGCTCGAAGTGATACGCGACTATGCGAAGGAGGAGTTCGGGGTGCTGGCAAAGACCGTCTTCGACGTGTGGGGGATCAGCAAGACGAACGATTTCGGGAATATCGTCTTCAACCTGGTCGAGGCCGGCGTGATGGGCAAGACCGAGAAGGACAGCGTCGCCGATTTCAACGAGGTCTATTCTTTCGACGCGGCCTTTCCGACCGAACCCGACAGCAGGCACCTGTTTCGGAAGAAGAAGCCGGATCTGCAGCCCTAGCCGCAAAGAGGCACAAAACGCGCAGAGAGGCGGTTGTGGTTCATGACATTTGAAATTCAGGATGCAGTGCCGCGACTGTGAGGGAGCGGTAGGCCACAGGCTGCGCGGAGTTTGAATTGTCACGAGCCATCAGCCCGATTCACTCATGATCCGGGAGCGCTCCGCTCGAGGCGGGGCCGGTCTTTCAAGGCAGGCTCGAAGTGGGCGTGGGGGACTCACAAATGACAGACATGCCCGAAAAGACAGCACCGGGTGAGGTCGGGACGCCGCCGGCCGCTGCAGGTCTCCGTCCGGACATCGCGGGCGCTCTGCCTTGCGCCCCGAGGCGAAACACCTACCGCCTGCTTATCCTGTGCGCCGCCGGCGCCGTAGTCCTCGCGTTCGGGTACCACCTCAGAGCGATATTCAACCCGCTGCTGCTCGCCCTGTTGATCGCCTACATGCTGAACCCGGCCGTCACGTACTTCGAGCGGCTGAAGATTTCGCGCACGGTGACCATCCTCGTCTTCTACGTCGTCCTCGTCGCGGCGGCATGCTTCGCCCTTGCCGGTGTCGTGCCACGGGTCTGGTCGGAACTGACGGGGTTCTGTGATGCCGCGTTTGTGGGCGACACGTACGTCGATTTCAACGCGAGCTCGACGTTCGACGAGGGCGATGTGCTGACTATCGACTTGAATCGAAACAAGGCATATGACCCGTCCTACCTCAGGAGTCTCGCAAACTGGGCGAAGGATCGAGCCGAGAAGTGGAACAAGGCGCATCCCGACAAGAGGATCGAGTTCGAGAAGATACTGGAATCTCTCCAGAAGAAGGCCGAAGAGAACTGGCAAAAGGTGACCGAGACCGGCCTCGACGCGGCAGTCTGGGCCACGGGCGCGATAGTCTTCGGCCTGTCCGGCATGTTCTTCCTCATCTCCTACCTCGTGCTGGTCCCGGTCTACACGTTCTTCCTGCTCCGTGGGATGAACGATATCAGGACCGTCGTCTCGAACCACATCCCGGTCTCGCACAAGCCCAGGATACTGACGATCCTGCGCAAAATCGACATCGCCGCGTCGTCCTTCTTCCGCGGCAAGCTGATCATCTGCCTGATCAAGGGCGGGCTTGCCGCGCTGGGGCTGTACCTCGTCGGGACGCGGTTCTCGCTGCTGTTCGGCATCATCGTGGCGGTTTCCGCGATCGTGCCGTTCGTGGTGGTGATCGTCGGCTGGCTGCCGGCGGCGATAGTGTCGTTCGTCGACGGCGGCGGCAACTGGTGGCTGGTCGGCGGGACGCTGTTCGTCTTTCTGGCCGTCGAGGCCATCGAGGGCGCGGTATTGACTCCGTTCATCCTCGGGAAGGAGACGGGCCTGCATCCGGTGACGGTGATAATCTCGCTGTTTGTCGGCGCCGAGCTGCTGGGCCTCTTCGGCGTGATACTGTCAATCCCGCTCGCCTGCGCGGCGAAGATCCTTGCGCAGGAGCTTGTCATGCCGCACCTCAACGCGCTGAGCGAGAAACAGAACACGACGGCAGTCTCCTAGAATACTGAGCAAGGGCAAACTCTGAATTGATTTCGAGTTGTTCCGGCTTCCGCTATGTAACCACTGAACGCACCGAAGACACTGACAGATGAGGAAAAAACCGACGATTTCGGTGTCTTCAGCGGTTTCCCGTGAGCGTCTTGGGGGTTGGGGAACGCCCGCTGCCCATACTCTACCGCCAGAACGTCAAACGGGATTTTTCGACAACCGCGAATCAACGCTGTGGACGCGAATTGCTGAATCAGGAATTCGCGTCCATTCGCGGTTTCTCCGGACTGCTCGTAGCGGCCCGCTCGACGCCCTCCATCTTCCCGGTAGAGCAACCGACTGGCGCTATGCCCATGCGGATCGCGGTCATCGATGTGGGTACGAACTCGGTGAAGCTGCTCGTCGCCGACGTGCGCGGCAGGGGTAGCCGCGCCGTCTTCGAAGACGCGGAGATAACGCGGCTTGGCGAGCGGGTCGCGGCGCGGAAGAGACTCGCGAAAAGGGCGATGATCCGCACTGCAAAGACGGTGGCGAGGTTCGCAGGCGTTGCGAGGGCGATGGGGGCCGCCGAGGTGCGCGTTGTCGGTACCGCGGCAATGAGGATGGCCGCGAACCGGAACGAGTTCGTGCGCCTGGTCAGAAGAGAGGCGGACGTTGAGATCACCATCCTTTCCGGTGAAGAGGAGGCCATCCGGAGTTTTGCCGGCGGCACTTCCAGGTTGAGTCTTAAGAAAAAGATTCTGCTGGTCGACATCGGCGGCGGGTCCACGGAGCTGGTCCTGGGCCGGCATGGTCGGGTGGTGCGCCGGCAGAGCATCCCGTTCGGCGCGGTGACGCTTACGGAGGGCTTTCTCAGACACGATCCGCCGAGCGATTTCGAGGTTGTGCGGCTTCTGGCCCACGTTGCGCGCCGCCTGGTCGGGAGTCGCATCCTGGTGGAGGGACTGAAGGGCAGAGGAATCGAGCTGGTCGTTGTCGGGGGCACGGCCGCGACGCTCGGCAGGATACTCGGCGCGGCGCACGGCGGCAGGGTCGGGAGGACGGACCTGATGGGGCTCTTTGCGGGGCTGAGGGCGATGAAGACCTCCACGCGGGTGCGCAGGTTCGGGATGCCGAAGGGCCGCGCGGACATCATAGTCGCCGGCGCGGCCCTGCTGCTCGCCGTCATGGCGGCCTGCGGCGCGGAGAAGATAGTCATCAGCAGGCGCGGACTCAGGCACGGGATGCTTGCAGCCCATCCTGAAACCGATCCAAGCCGCGACCGCAGGGCAAGATTCACTTCGCTCGAGAGGGATTAGACTGACAGGAAGAAAGCTCTCCCGCGGCGGCTGCATCCCTTGCCCCGAGAAATAGCACGTGTCCACGAAAGATTGCACTGGCGGCGAAAAAAAGGTATTGTCTCGGGCCAATGAAGAAGACGGAGCACAACAAAAAGATACGCAATATTGCCATCATCGCCCACGTCGATCACGGCAAGACCACCCTCGTCGATTTCATGCTGCGTCAGAGCGGCGTATTCCGCCAGAACCAGGATGTCTGCGAGCGCGTGATGGACAACCTTGACCTGGAAAAGGAGCGCGGGATCACCATCGCGGCAAAGAACTGCTCGGTCTGGCGGAAGGACGTGCGCATCAATATCCTGGACACCCCGGGCCATGCGGATTTCGGAGGCGAAGTGGAGCGCAGTCTGAGCATGGTGGACGGCGCCATCCTGCTGGTTGATGCGGCCGAAGGTCCGTTGCCGCAGACCAGGTTCGTATTGAAAAAGGCCCTTGAGGCAGGGCTCAGGATGATTGTGGTCATCAACAAGATTGACCGCAAGGACGCGCGGCCCGTCCCCGTGCTGGACGAAATCTACAACCTCTTCATAGACCTGGAGGCGACCGATAAAGACCTCGATTTCCCGGTCCTTTACGCGGTCGGGCGCGACGGCATCGCCCAGAAAACACTCCATGAACAGGGCACCAGTCTGGAAGTGCTTTTCGACACCATTCTCAAGACCGTGCCCGCGCCGGCCTATCACCCGTCCGAACCTTTTCAGATGCTGGTATCCGACATGGACTATTCCGACTACGTCGGACAACTGGCCATCGGGCGGGTATTCAACGGCTCAGCCCGCTGCAATGATGATCTTGTCTGCATCAAGGAAGACGGCCGGGCCGAACCGCTACGGGTGACCAAGTTGCAGGTATACAAGGGGATTACGCTGGAGGCGGTTGACGAGGTCCGGCCCGGTGATATCATCATCCTGGCAGGCGTCGAGAACGTCACGATCGGCGATACGATCTGCACCGCGGAAATGCCCAAGGCTCTGCCGCGCCTCAAGGTCGATGAGCCGACCGTGTCGATGACCTTCGGGATCAATTCGTCGCCGTTCGCGGGCAAGGAAGGCGCTCATGTCCAGTCCCGGAAAATACTGGAGCGCCTGCGCAAGGAAACCCTGATGAACGTCGGAATCCAACTGGAAGAGGCGTGTGATTCGGAGACCTTCATCGTCAAGGGGCGTGGCGAATTCCAGATGGAGATACTCCTGGAAACCATCCGCCGGGAGGGCTATGAGGTGAACGTGGGCAGACCGCAGGTTATATTCAAGGAAAGAGACGGCGCGACACTTGAGCCGATTGAGCACCTGTACGTGGACTGTGACGAAACGCATATCGGCGTGGTGACCGACAAGATTTCGAGGCGGAAAGGGCAGATGCTCAACATGGTCAATCACGGCACCGGCCGGGTCAGACTTGAATTCTCCATCCCGACCCGCTCGCTTATCGGCTACCGCAACGAATTCCTGACCGACACCCGGGGCGTCGGGATCATGAGTTCGTATCTCAAGGGATACGAAGAGCATCGGGGCGAATTCAAGTCGCGGCTGACCGGTTCCCTGGTGGCCGACCGCGAAGGCAATGCGACGGCCTATGCCCTGGAAAACCTCGAATCGCGCGGCATGCTCTTCATCAAGCCCGGTGACAAGGTCTATGAAGGGATGATTGTGGGCGAATACAGCCGTGACGGCGACCTGAACGTCAACGCCACCAAGGCCAAGAAGCTCACCAACATGCGCGCCTCAACCTGTGATGACAGTGTCGTCCTCAAACAGTCCATGACGGTGACCCTGGGAAAGGCGATAACCTTCATCCGTGATGACGAACTGGTTGAA
>JAVHLO010000097.1 GCA_031082105.1 Planctomycetota bacterium | reverse complement strand
ATCCATGCGAGCCACGACCGGAGCCGCGCGGGTTCTCTCAACGAGGGCAGCGCGCGGTGCGCCTTGAGGAATGTCTCCTGGACCACGTCCCTCGATTTCTCGATGTCGCCGAGGATATTGTATGCGATACCTCCGACCAGCGGCGCATGCCTGCGCACGATCTGTTCGAAGGCCGCGCGGTCGCCCGACAGGCATTTTTCCACAAGCGTGAGGTCGTTCTCTTCCACTTCTCTCTCCGATGCGCCGGTACGGTCTGCCAGGCATTCGTGTGGTCTGGGAGCGCGCGCGTCGCTTCCGGCTTCTATGGGCGGCCGGCCGGCAGAGATGCCGGCGCTCCCAGACTGCGAACGGGCCGGGTTATCCCCTGCCCTCGGCCCACATGTCACGGACCACGCCCCTGGCGTCCTCGTAGTAGATTCTCAGCTCGGTCTTGAAGACTTCCTTCTCCACTTCCTGTTCGATGATGATCCCGCCCGGACCGATCTTGCGCTCCTTGACCTTCACGATGTACTTTCGTCTTTCCTTTCGGATCTCCTTGAGCGTGTTATCGGTGCTGAAGTCAACGAGCTTCCGTGCGTTGACGGCGACCTCGCGGCCGATCTTCTCGCCGGGCCGCACTGAGAAGGTCCATTCCTCGCCGGTCCTGCGGTCTGTCACCGCAATCTGCGCGATCCGTTCGCTCCCGCCCCGTAACCTCATGCGCCACAGACCGAGGCTCGCGATTTCCAGCGCTTCGCTGTCGACGCTCTTGTTGTTTGTCCTGGCCGCGTTCGTGCGCGTTTGGATCTTGTAGGAATACGCAGTTTCGGGTTCGACCGTGTTGTCTACGAAGGAGGTCATCTTCGCGCCAAGTGGCGCTTCCGAGAGCAGCTTCCATTCGCCCTGCGGCCCTTTGCGCCAGACCCAGTAGCCGAGGATCGGCGCGGTCGTCTTCGGATCCGGCTCCCATTCGAGCGTGATCTTGCCTACGGCCGCCTGCGGGTCGCGCAGCACCGGCGCGCAGAGGAACGCCAACGGCGGCGGCGGGTCGGGGTCAACCACTGTCAGCTTCTTCACCGTCGGCCGATAGACCGACCACGTAGTTGCCGGCCGCGGCGCGGCGATCTCTTCCCACATTCTCCGGTTCTGCCCGCTGAAATCCCGTAGCTCAACCATCGGCGGCGCGGACTGGTCAAGCAAGGTCTCGATCACGAGCGCGTTCTCAACGTCCGCGACCGTGCGCGCGTCCGCGGACTCGACCGTCGTTCGGGCGACGCAGACCGCAAGGACAATCAACGCGGCGGCCAGAGTAAACTTCTCGCCGTGTCTGCGCAACAAGCTCCGGATATCCATGGCCTTCCCTCCAACAACTCCCGAGTCAACAAGAAAGAAACCGACCGAGTTTCGAACGTCCTGGCGACGATATGTTGTCGTCCTCTGTCATTTAAGGACGCTCGCGAAACCGGATTCCTTGCATCGGGATTGCCTAATCATGGAGAGATCGGATGAAACCGCGCACCGCGCTCTGCAATGTCTCGACATGGACTGGACGAGACTTGTACGAGACAGACCGCTCTTCGCCGTCTCGTCAGAGCTCCTGGGATCACATCTGACCGCTGGCTGGAAGACCTTCAAGATTCGATTTGCAGGTTCCCCTCTCCACCCACCGGGGGGAGAGGGTCAGGGTGAGGGGGTGGCAGGCGGCCGGCTTGTGAACCTTCCGCGTTGGCCAAACCAACAAAGTGAATCTGGAAGCTCTACTACTTGCCTGAGTCTTCCGGGGGCATGACAAAATCGGAGGTGCCGTAGTTTATTTTGAGCCCGATCGGGGCGACGGTCGCCTTGTACCGGGCCTGGACTTCGCCTCCGGAGCCGAGACGATTCCACTGCACGTTCCCGATCCCTTCGAGTTCGAGCCGGATCGGCCGGCCGGTCGTGATGTTGAACTCGAACCGGCCGCTGGTGAGTTTGAAGTCCCACACCTCGTTCTGCTGAGCGTCGCTGGAGGCGGCGAGCGCCACCTTTATGACGGCGACCTGGAAGCTGTCGCGCGTCTCGATGTCCACGAGCGTGCAGGCGGCCTCGATCTTCGCGGCGGCACCGGGTATGTCCCTGAGGATGATCCTGGCCAGGTTCGGTCCGGAAATCGACCAGGTGTCGCCTTTCGCCACGGGTTTCTTTGGGACCAGGAGCAGGAACGTGTCCTCTGCCGTGAAATTCTCCGGGCCGACCGGCCCGCCGTCTCCGTCGGCGAACGTCACCGGCTGTGGCTTGTCGAATGCCACAATGATCGTCCGTCCGTGTATTGCAGTGTTCGTTTCGACCGGCGCCGCGGCCCCAACCGATTCAAGAACGGCCGACTTCAGGACATTCACCGTCATTCCCACAAGCACGCCGGAATCGTCGACGTTGTCGTGGATGCGCTCGACGCTGTCAACTCGTTTCACGGTGGTCGTAAGTTCGCCCACGTCGCCGCTCGATTCCGTTACGCTGAGCGCAACGGTACCATGGAATTCCGAGACGACGTACCACTTCTCGCCGTTCGTGTACTTCTGGGTCAGCACATATGTCTCCCCGTCCGACCGCGCCAGGAGCGACGTTGCGAGAGTGGCGGCCGAGACGAGCAGTAGGAGAGCCAGCCGGGTTTTCCTTGTCATAGCATCCTCACTCACACAGAAAGACCGACGGACATGACACCTAACACCGAGTATGATTGATAGTCTGCCACGGAACCGGCCTGTTTGTCAAGCAACGCACGCCTCACCGCAATTGCTTGACTCGACCCGTCGCAGCGGATAACATAGGCACGGTCGGCGAATCGAATTTCATGAATGTGCCCGGCCAAAGGCGGGCCGCACGTGGAAACCCGTATCAGCGCCAACATGGACATCAACACGCGTTTCATGCCCATCGGAGAGGTGATATTCCGCCGGATAGGCGATGAGGCGATACTTGTCCCCCGTCGCGACGGCGTCGCCGACCTGTGCAACTACATCGTGCTGGAGAACGAGGTCACCACGACGATGTGGAAGCTTGCGAATGGAGGCATGTCGGTCGCCGAAATCGCCTCGAAGGTCGCCGAGGAGTACGACGTCACGGTCGAGGCGGCCGTCGCGGACGCAACTGAGTTCTGCGAGTCGCTTGTGCGCGCGAAGCTCCTGGGCATGCGGCAGGTGTAGTTCGTTCAGACAGATGACGATATCCTTCGAAAGCCGGTTCTCACATCTCATCGGACGGGCAACGGTCCCGTTCACCGTCATCATCGAAGCCACGCGCCGATGCAATCTCCGGTGCCGACACTGCTACGTTGTCGGCCGGCCCGGACGGCAAGAACTCTCGAATGCCGATATCTCCGCCCTCCTCCGTGACCTGCGCAAGGCCGGGACGCTCTTCGTCACGTTCACCGGCGGCGAGGCGCTGCTTCGCGACGGCATCATCAAGCTCCTCGCGCGATCGGCGGAACTCGGGCTCGCAACACAATTGCTGACCAACGCGACGCTGCTCACCGGTCCGGCAATCCGTTCGCTGGCCGGCCTGCCGGTCAACTACGTCGGCACGAGCGTGTACGGCGCGCATGCCCGCACGCACGACTGGACGACCCGGCACAGGGGCTCGTTCGCAAAGACGATCCGCGCCGTCCGGATGCTCAGGGACGCCGGTGTTCCGGTCTTTCTGAAATACCTCGTGATGAGGCAGAACGCATCGGAGCTTGACGCCTCGGCGGCGCTGGCCGCCCGGCTGAAGGTGCCGATAGACTATGACTTCATGGTCACGCCTCGCGACGACGGCGACCGCGCCCCGTGCAGGCTGCGGGTGGGAGACCGTCTCCTCGAAAGGGTTTTCCGCGCGCTTCATGACGAAGGGCGCAGCGCGCGCGGCATGTTCTGTTCCTTTTCCGAGGCATGGCACAGAAGCAGGCAACAGACGCCGGAAGCGAAAGCCCGCCCCGGGACTGAAAATAAAACACTCCGGCCGACGACGCAGGCGCGGTCGGAAGCTGGCCCGTCCGCCGCTGCCGGTCCCGTTCGATCCTGCGCGGCCGGGAGCGCCATGTGCAGCGTGTCAGCGTACGGCGACGTGTTCCCGTGTTTGCAGATACCGGTCTCCGCCGGCAGCATCCTGGAGCAACCGTTCCTCCGAATCTGGAAAGGATCGCGTCTCCTGCGACGGTTCAGGGGCAAGGACTGGCCGGCCGGAGGCGCGAAATGCAACCGGTGCGCGGTACGCGAATATTGCAGCCGTTGCCCGGGCGTCGCTTACCTCGACACGGGCGACATGGACGGCCCATCAGAGGAGGCCTGCCGACAGGCAAGACTGCTTGCCCGGGTACTGGAGGGACGCCGATGAGCCAGACAGTGCTGCGCATCGGAAACGCGCTCGTCGCGGTCAGAATCAGGAGCGGCTCGCGCCTCTATCGTCTTCTCGAGCGCACGCGCCGGTTCGAAATCCGCGCGAGCGGTCGACGCGCGGGACCGACCGAAGCGGCACTGGTTCTCCACGCGGTGGAGAAGGCCCGGCCGGCGAAGATTGAGTCGCTCGAAGTGATCTACGACTCGCGAAGCAATTGGCGCATCTGTCGACGCGCGAACGGCAACCTGCTCTTCTCGGCCGAATCCGGCCTGGCCGAGGTCTGGCCTGATGTCGAAGCGGAGTTCGATCAGCAGTACCGCCGGTGCAGGATGCGCGTTTCCTTCGGCCCCTTGGGGCCCGCGCCGGGCGTCGACCCGGTCGACCCGCTCGATTTTCCACTGTCGCATATCCTGCTCGCTCCCGTGCTCGCAAAGAGAGGGGCGATCCTCCTTCACGCCGCCGGGCTGGTGGCCGCAGGAGGCGGGCTCGTCCTAGCCGGCAGCTCAGGGTCCGGGAAATCGCACGAGACGGCGCGCCTCGTTGCCGGGCAGGAGTGCAGATCGTTGAACGACGAATGGGTCGTGATCTATCCCCGTGGGAGACGATATCTCGTTTCCGGGACTCCATGGTGCGCGCCGCCGGACCTCGTCGCCTCGAAGGCCGTGCCCATCAAGAAGATGGTGTTTCTCGGAGGACCGGCGAACTCAAGGGCCCGCGCCGGCGACGCGTTTCTCAAACTCCTCCAGCATGCGTTTGTTCCGGTCTGGGATACGCGGTCCACTGCGCTCATCGTTCGCGCCTGTTCCAGGGTCAGCAAGGAAGTGGTCTGCGAAAACGTCTGTGCTCGAACTCCAGTTGATTTCCGCGCGCCACGATGATATAATAATGCGTAGAAAAGGCAGTTGTCACTTGCTCCTGGAGGACCGAATATGTCACGACCCACCGGATCAGACGGAATAGGCAAGCGCAAGCCGTACGTCTCGCCGGCGCTCGTCTCTGCGAGAATGGACATGTCGGCGATAGGCTTCAGGTGCGGGAAGTGCGCCAACAGGTCCTCAATAGTCAACTCCGGAACGATCCAGTGCCAGACGAACAAGAAGTTCTATTGCCTCGCCGGACGACCTCCCCTTGACTGATCCTGGAGTCACTTCGCTCACACAGCGAACGCCTGACTACCACTATCACTTGACATTCCTGAAATTGTGGCGATCACCTAGAACGAGGCAACAGCAGCCAAGTCGCGTTCGCATTGTGCAACTTCCCATCATGTTGCACAGCAACTACTTACAGCACATCATCCGAACATTTCGCACTACGCCAACAACTTGGTATCACCTCCATACATGCTACTCTCGCGTAGTCACTATGCATTGCCAATCATCATATTGTGAACGCGTGTTTTTAGCTGCAGAGAATCTGGTGGCATGTCACTTGCTCTTGTGTCAGGTGCCAAGTTGGGGGTGCTGCCATGAAGAACAGTGCGCGAAATGAAATGTGCCTTGCGATCCTGCTCGCGAATCTCGCGGTGTTCGTAATGGGCGGCGTCTGCTCGGCAGACGGCTACGAAGTCGTATCCCAGGTGCCCGTTGGACAATATCCCACCGGTATGACGGTCAGCCCTGACTCCGGACACGTATACGTTGCAAGTCCTTCCTCGCAATCCATTGGTGTTGTGGATCCGAATTCGGCGGGCATCGTTGCATCGATCCCGGTGAATGGCGGACCACGCTATCCGATGCTTTCACCGGACGGCTCGAAGCTGCTTGCGCCGTTGACCTGGGCGTACGGCGTCGCAATCATATCAACCGCAACGAACACCGTGGTGGGCCAGATACCGACCGGCCGGTACCCGTCGAAGGTCGCGTTCAGCCAGGACGGATCCACGGCGCTGGTCTTTGTCGCGACCACTACCCGCAACAACTTCGTTGACATCATCGATCTCGGGACACTCGGTCTTGTCGCCCGACTCTACCTGCCGGCGACGACCTACGACTGCGAGATCGTGATCCGCCCGGACAACAAGTACGCGTACGTCACCAACGGCAACAGCGCGTGCGTGACGGTAGTTGACATCAACGGGAAAACAATCGCCGGCGCGATTGGCGTGCAAGTGATGCCGATCGATCTCGCGCTTGTGCCCGGCACGGACAAGCTCCTCGTCGTGAACTACTGGTCAGGCACTGTGTCCGTGGTCTCCACGACGACCAACACCGTCGTTGGGACGATGGCGGTAGGCGCCCTGCCCTACAAGGTCAAGGTGAGACCGCAGGGGGACTACGCCTACGTGCTCTGCGCAGGAAGCCAGTCGACCAGCGTCATCTCCTGTGAGAGCATGTCGGTCGTAGGGACGATCATGACACCGGGCATCCAGGCGTCGAACCCGAAGACCCAGATCGCGCTGACTCCCGACGGCGGGTTCGCCCTCGTGGCGGGCGGAAGCGCGAACTGCCTCTATGTTGTGGACGCTTCCCCCTCTTCCCAGGGGTTCAACGGGATCGTCGCACAGGTCGCACTGCCCGCGCAACCCGCGGACGTTGCGGTCTCGGCCGACGGATTGGAGGCATACGTTGCGAGCTACGGCGCGCACGTGCTCTCGGTCGTCAGTCTCGAAGACTTCAACACGCCCGAGGGGTTGAACGTGAACGTTCCGCTGCTGCCCGGTTTGTCGGTGACCTTTGCGCAGGTGACACATCGCGGCAAGACGGTTGCGGACGCGCTGGAACCAGACCTCGGTCAGAACGCGTACTACGGTCTTTGCGACGCGAGCGTGGAGTATTCGATCGAGACGACCGCAACGTACGCGGGACCGATTGACGTCCACATCACCTACGACGACTGCCTCTTTTCGATCGGGGAGGAGCGGCTTGTCCGGCTTCTGCAGAGGCAGGGCGGCGAATGGGTCGACATCACGAGCAATGTCGACCTTCCGAGCAACACGGCGACCGGGAGGGCGCAGGGATTGGGCGAATTCATGCTGGTCAAGGAGACGATCGAGGGAACCGGGTGGAGGATCGCCAGGAGAATAGATGAGATACTGGGAGCAGGCGGTCCAAACCCAGTCGCCCAATTCTGGCTGCTAAGAGCGCTCGAGGACCTCCAGGGGGCACAGGACGGGTCGGCACACAACGGGGCGCTTGACAAGTTCGCGGAGGGCGACCTGGCGGCGGGCATGACCCGGCTGGTCGCCGTCATGTACGACCTGCAAGTCGCCGCGTTGTTCTGGGACCAGGCATCCGCGTTCCTGGAGGTCCTCGCGTTCTCAGCTAAGTCCTTCGCGCTCGAGAAGGTGGTGGAGGCGCAGGCGGCGGCCGGCCCTCAGAATCCGGCGGTTCTGAAGGCGTGGGCCGAGTTCAACCAGGGCATGTCGCTCCTGGCACAGGGAGCCTATTGTCAAGCCGTAAAGCGGTTCCGCGCGGCGCTGGTGAAGGCGCTGGAGGTGATGTAGGGACCGTGCCACCAGGGTAATTCTCGACGCTGCCCATGGCAGCGGTCTTGAGGTTTTCGATCCTGCCCATGGCAGGGATTCTGACACCGAGGCTGCCGCGGGCAGCAAAACCCCCGCCATGGGCGGGGTAGAAATTCCCCGGGAGCCACGACTGCGCAGGGTCCTTCAGAAAACAGAAGAGACTCTCGATGCGCCCCCCGAACTGCGGGCCACCTCCTGAAACAAACGCTCATAAATGGCGAAACTCCAGGCTAGGTCTTTCTCTCGAAAACCCCGTAGAGACACGGAAGCACCAGCAGCGTGAGCGCGGTGGAAGTGATGAGTCCGCCGACAACGACCGCCGCAAGGGGACGTTGGACTTCCGCGCCGGGCCCCGACGCAAAGAGCAGCGGCAGCAGTCCGAGACATGTCGTCACCGCGGTCATCAACACGGGTCGCAGTCTCACCACCGCGCAGTTCACGACGGCCTCATCGAGCGGGGTGCCGGCGGCGCGTGTCTGGCTTATGTATGACACGAGCACGAGACCGTTCTCGACCGCCGTGCCGAAGAGCGCGATGAACCCGATGGATGCGGGCACGCTGAGGTACAATCCGCTCACATACAGCCCAAACACGCCCCCGATCATTGCGAGAGGCAGGTTCAGAATCACGAGAAGCGCTCCCCTTGCCGAACCGAGCGAAACCGTGAGCAGGGCGAAGATGAGCAACACAGAGACCGGCACGATGAGGTTCAACCGGCTCTGCGCACGCTCCTGGTTTTCGAACTGACCGCCCATTTCCAGGAAGCAGCCGCTGGGCAGCGAGCCCTCTACCGCCCGCAGCTTCTCGCGGGTCTCTTCGACGAAAGACCCGATCGCCCTGTCGCGCACGTTGCATTCGACCACGATGCGTCGCATGTTCTTTTCGTGGCTGATCTGGGCGGGGCCCTCCTCCTCAGGAACCTCCCGCACCGCAGCGAGCGCGCCGAGCGGGACATGGTAGCCGTTCGGAGTCGGAACGAGGATGCTACGCACGTCCTCCATGTCTTCCCTCTGCTCCAATGGGAAACGCAGCAACACGGCCGTGCGCTGCCGCCCCTGCAGCAGCCACGTGACGACCTTTCCCCCGACCGCAGTCTCGATGATGTCGTTCAGGTCCGCGATATTCAGACCGTGGCGCGCAATCGCCGTCCGGTCCACCTCCACGTTGATCTGAGAGAAGCCCGCCGTCTGCTCGAGCTTCACGTCACATGAACCCCGTATTCCCGAGAGAATCTCGGATATCCTCGCTCCAGTCTCCCTGAGCACGGTGAGATCGTCTCCGAACACCTTGACCGCGATGTCGGATTTTATCCCCGAGAGCAGCTCATTCACGCGAAGCGCGATCGGCTGACTGAAGCTGGGTCTGATGCCAGGGATCCTGCGCAACACCGCGCGAACGGCGTCCACGATGTCCTTCTTGTGGATGCCCGGCCTCCACTTGTCATGGGGTTTGAGCATCACGAAGATATCGCTCTGTTCCGGACCCATGGGGTCTTCAGAAATCTCGGCCCGACCGGACTTGGACACCACGGTCACGACCTCGGGGATCAGCATGATCAGCCGTTCGATCTCGAGACCGGTCTCGCGCGAACCGTCGAGCGAGGCGGACGGCAGACGGATGAGGTTGACCGCGATCGCCCCTTCCTCAAGCGGCGGGATGAACTCGGTGTCGATCCGCAGCAACAAAACTATGCTCACACAGAGCAGCAGCAACGAGACGCCCATGACGACGCCCCTGTGTCTCAGCGCCCAGACGAGCACGGGGCGATAGGCAGCGGTCAACGGGCGCATGAACGGATTCCGCGCAACATCCGCGCCGCGAATCGGAATGTACGAACAGATGACCGGGACGATCAGCAGCGCGACGAGCAGCGAACCGAACATCGCAAGACATATCGTCGCCGCCAGCGGCTTGAATAGTTTCCCCTCCGTCTGTTCCAGCGTGAACAGCGGGAAGAATACGACTATCACAATCAGGATCGCAAACAGGATGGGCACGGCAACCTCGCGGGTCGCCGACCCCACGAGCAAGAGCCGGTTCCCCTGCGGCGCGCCGGGTAGATTCGTCCACCTGACGACGTTCTCCGTAACGACGATGGAGCCGTCGACGATCATGCCGATCGCTACGGCGA
>JAVHLO010000096.1:3761-9952 GCA_031082105.1 Planctomycetota bacterium | reverse complement strand
CAAATGGTCAATGGCAAATGGCCAATGTGAGGCCGAACAAGATCTGAAATCTCGTTTCGGATCCTGTGGACTCAGGATCACAGCATAGTCCCCGCCAACCCCGAGATGGGAAGGCGCTCGAAAAGAACCACCGATGAACACGGATGGACACCGATAAATCCGCAGGTTTCTGCGCATCCGTGTTCATCCGGAGTTCGTCTCGATAGCTGACATACGCGCTCGGATAGACAACAAACGCCAAATCTCATTTGACGTTTAGGCGGTAGAGTACGGCTAGTCGCCTTCCCCGTCCAGCCCGAGCAGCTCTTTCGCCTCGGGCGGGATGTCCGTCTCGAGGTCCTTGCCGAACCCGGTGAAATCGCTCACAAAGAACACCGACACAGGCACGTCCTCGAGTTCCTCTTCCCCTTCCTCCTCCTCCTCCTCGCCTTCCTCGCCACCCTCGCCCTCGTCAGGAAATCCCGAGGCCATCCCTTTGAGCCGGAACTCGAACCGGTGGATAAAACCGTCTTCCTTCCCCATCCAGACCCTTGTGGTCATCGTGATCGTCTCGGTCTTCAGGCCGACGTCGTCGCCGATGTCGAACTTCTTCATCAGCTCGGGGACGACGTCATTGGTGAGATCGATCGCAAGCACCGAACACGCGGTCTCGCGGACTGTCTCGTCCCCCTTTGGCACGCACGAGCTCGCATACTTGCGCGCGTATTCCAGCAGCTCGTCAGGCTTCCACATGCGCCGGGCGGTGAGCGGCAGGCCAGCCTGTTCGGGCGTCATCCAGACCTTCTTGAACGCGTCGCGCACCGCGCCGCGGTCTTCGTTGAAATACGCCTCCGTCGGCGCCCGGCCGCCCAGCCCCTCGATCTTCAGGTGCATCATGCCGGGCTTCCGGTAGACGCCGTTCAACCTGATGTTCACCGGCTCGTCGCCCGGGTCGATGTCGATCCGGGTAAGGAGATGGTACCCCTGGAGTTCCTCCATCCGCTTGACGGCGGCCTCGAAGCGGAGCGCCTCCGGCGACGGCTTCTCGTCGACAGCGGGCTTCGCGCCCGCAGGGTCCTTCGAGTCGGATGGGGGTTTCTCTTCAGCCGCGGGGTCCGGCGCGCCCGGGTCCTTCGCCTCCGGCGCAGGATGCTCTTCTGCGGCCTGACTTGCGGAGCAAGGCGCTTTGACTTCCGACGCGTGGTTCTCTTCGCCGCCCGGGTCCTTCACGCCGAGCGCCGGCTCCCGAACTGCGGGGACATCCGGGGCGACCGGAGTGCTCCGTGGAGCCGAAGACCCCTTCTCCGCCGCGGCGCAGCGCGACGAGAAGAAGCTCAGGATGACGAAGACAATCGCAAGACGCTTCATGGTGCGCCCATACTAGCAAAAGCCGGAAACCGTGTCAAGATGAAAATGCTTGACACTATGACGGTTGGAGGGTATAATTCACCGCTTCGGATTGCTATCAGAGAACCTCTTGAGGCTGAACGCAAATGGTGATGGTCAAGGAGAAGAAGTCGGCGATCATCGAGCAGCACAAGACCCACGACGGGGACACCGGCTCGGCCGAGGTGCAGGTTGCGCTGCTTACGGAGCGGATCAACTATCTTGCCGATCATTTCAAGCTGCACAAGAAGGACTATACGTCGCGACGCGGACTGTTGATGATGGTCGGCAGGCGACAGAAGCTGTTGAAGTATCTGAGGAACGTGGACAACAAGCGGTATCAGGCGATCATCAAGAAGTTGGGTATCAGGAAGTAGTGTTGGACGCCCGCATTGGCGGGCTTATTCTGGGGCCGATGAGACATGATTGATCCCGGAAATTATGTTGGCGTTGTATCGGAGGTCAGCAAGTGTTTTGCAGGTTGGAGAAGCAGATCGGAGACGGGGTTCTTTCGGTTGAGAGTGGAAAAGTAGCGAAACAGGCGAATGGCGCGACGGTTGTGGCTCTGGGAGACACGGTTGTACTTGTGGCGGCGACGGAAGGAGAGGAACGCGAGTTTTTCGGCGATGACGACATGCTGCCGCTGACGGTCGAATATCGCGAACAGACCTCTGCGGCGGGCAAGATCCCGGGCGGTTTCTTCAAGAGGGAAGGACGCCCCACGACAAAAGAGACACTCACCTGTCGTCTTATCGACAGACCCATTCGCCCCTTGTTCCCATCCGGGTTCAGAAACGAGATCCAGGTCTTTGCGATAGTCTTGTCGGCGGACAAGGATAACGACCCCGACATCCTCGCCATGAACGCGGCGTCCGCGGCCCTGGTCGTTTCCGACATACCATTCGCTGAACCCGTGGGTTCGGTCCGCATTGGGCGTGTGAATTCGAAGCTCTTTGTGAACCCCACGCGTTCGCAACTGGCAAACAGCGACCTCGACTTCGTCGTATCCGGAACGGCATCGGCCGTGATGATGGTCGAAGGATTCGGCAAGGAAATTCCCGAGGAGACCGTGGTCGAGGTAATTGCGTTCGCGCACGGCTGGATAAAACAGATATGCGCCCTTCTGCACGACCTCGCGCAGAAGTGCGGCAAGAAGAAGCACGACTTCGTCCCCCGCGAGACGCCGAAGGCCTTGCACGACGCAATACGCGAGAAGGTCATGGCCGAGTTCCGCCGGCGGATGCTCGTCCCCGGCAAACAAGCGCGCGCCCGCGAACTCGAGGAACTGAGGGACAAGATGTTCGCGGAATTCTGCGCCGATCCCGCCAAACCGGCCAAGACGCCGGTCTACGAAGAGAAGGACGTGAAACGCGTCCTGACCGGACTCGAACGCGAGATACTGCGCGAATTGGTGCTTGCCGGCAAACGGGTCGACGGGCGGCCGTTGACCGACACCCGGCACGTGGCATGCGACATCGCCGTCCTGCCCCGCACGCACGGCTCCGCCCTGTTCACACGCGGCGAAACACAGGCGCTCGTCGTGACGACGCTCGGGACCGGCGAGGACGAACAGATCGTCGACGGACTTGAGGACGAGTACAAGAAACGGTTCATGCTCCACTACAACTTCCCGTCGTTCTGCGTGGGCGAGACCAAACCGGCCCGCGGACCTTCGAGGCGCGAGATCGGGCACGGCAACCTCGCCGAACGCTCGATCGAACCCGTGCTGCCCCAGGAAGGTCAGTTCCCATACACGATCCGGATCGTCTCGAACGTCCTCGAATCGAACGGCTCATCTTCGATGGCCACGGTCTGCGGCGGCTCGCTGAGCCTCATGGACGCGGGCGTCCCGATCACCGCGCCGGTCGCCGGAGTCGCGATGGGCGTCGTCGAAGACGGGGCCAACGTGCGAGTCCTCACCGACATCGTCGGGGTGGAAGACCGGCACGGCGACATGGACATGAAGGCCGCAGGGACCAGGCGCGGGATCACCGCCATCCAGATGGACATCAAACGGGAAGGCGTTTCACTCGAACTCACGCGAAAGGTGCTCGAAGACGCCCGGAAGGCGCGCAACACGATCCTTGATACGATGCTCGCCTCGCTGCCTGAACCGCGGCGCACGGTATCGACGTATGCGCCGCGTCTCGTACGCCTCAACGTTCCGCAGGACAAGATCGGCGCGATCATCGGCCCGGGCGGGAAGATCATCCGCAAGATCGAGGAAGAGACGGGCGCGAAGATCGAGATCGACGACGACGGGGTCGTCACGGTCTCCGCGCTCAGCGGCGAATCGCTCGAGAAGGCCAAGAGCTGGATCGAGGGGATCACCGAAGGCGTGAAGGTCGGCACCATCTACAAGGGGCGCGTGACGGGCATCAAGGACTTCGGCGCGTTCGTCGCGATGGAACCGAGCGGCCAGGAAGGGCTCGTCCACGTGTCGGAGCTCGCGGATACGTTCGTGCAGAAGGTCGAGGACGTGGTGAAGTTCGGCGACACCGTCATGGTGAAGGTGATCGCTATTGAGCCGCCGAACCGTGTGCGGCTGAGCATAAAACGCGCGAAGCCGGAGAGTCCGTCCGCCGGCGGGCCGCAAGCCAATCCGCCCGCGCCCGGCCCGGGCCCCGGTACGGGCCGAAGTAGCACACCGTCCTAGCGTCAACTCGAATCCGGTCCACATAAGAAAAAGGGGGCGCGTCATTGACGCGCCCCCTTCCATTTTCCACGCACTACTATTGCGGCATCGCAGCCACGAACTCGAGCGCGGTCGCGCAGAGCTTCGGGAAGTCCTCCACTTTCAGCTTCTTCCCGAAGTGGATCAGCAACGCCTTCCCGCCCGCCTCCAGGTACACGTTCCCGGTCCGAAGCAGAAGGTCCATCATCGGTTTGTTGAAGAACTTGCGCGCGAACTCCTTGTCCGCCGACTTGACACAGAACTTCTTGCTGAACTCGGGCGATTCCTCGAAATCGATGTCGTCCCAGCCGATTGCCGCGGCGATCTTGTCGAAGAAATGCTCCGGCCGCGCGGTGATCCCGGGAAGTTCACGTTGAATCTCGACCGTGCATACCGACGATACGTGCGTGCTCTGGTTCTTCCCGGACCCGGTCGTGTAGCGGTAATCGAAAAGCCGCACCATGTTCCCGTCCTTGTTGACGGAGAGCATGTTCTTCGACCGCCGCGAATGCCCGCGGTTGAAGAACTCGAGATGGCCGAAGGTCGCCGCGCCCTGCGCGAACCCTTCGGCATTGAACTCGAAGCCGAGCGAGCCCGCCAGCGCGGACAACGCCTCCGTCCGCTTCCGTTCGGCGCGGATCGACATGACGATCCCGAAAATTACCAGACCGAAAAAGGCGACGAAGATGCCGATGATGATGACCGGTTCCATGACTATCCTCCAACCGAGGGCACCCGGCACAATGTGGCCCCAACCGGGGATGGCCACAGAGACACAGAGGCACAGAGAATGCTGTCTTCAATAGCGTCGACATCTCGCGTCATTGCGAGCCGCAGCGGAGCAATCTCCTTCACTCCGGAGCAAGCGGACCTGGCGATTGCTTCGCTGCGGCTCGCAATGACATAGAGACGCGCCTCCACCAAGACGCTTACGAGCGGTACGGGCCAGCCAGCACGGCCTACTTGCACTTCTCCGAGACGAGGCTCAGGAACTCGAGCGCGAGCGCACAGAGCCTTGGGAACTCACGAGGCGGGAGCTTCTTTCCCAGATGAAAAAGAATGGCCTTGCGCCCCATCTCTACGTTGGCATCGCCCGCGCGCAAGAGAAAGTCCCGCATCCGTTCATCAACGAGTCGTCGCGCGAATTCCTGATCCGCAGCCCTGATACAGTATTTCGCGCTGAACTCGGGCGCTTCAGGAAAATTGATATCGTCAAGACCCGCCCGCGCAACTGCTCGAGTGACCTCGTTCTCAGGGCATATCCAAAAGCGAGGCAGTTCGACAGGAACCTCCAGCGTGCAAATCGTGGGTCTGCAACCCAAAGGCCCCCTGCGGGACGGGAGAAAGTACTCGTAGTCGAACATCCGAACCATGTTGCCGTCCCTTTCGGCCGACAGCATGTTCTTTGACGAGATCAATTGTCCCCGGCGGAAGAACTCGAGATGGCCGAAGCCGACCGCATCCTTCGAGAAGCCGGTGGGCTCGAATTGGAATCCGAACGACGCGGCCAGCGCGGCGAGTTCCGCCGTTCGCTTCCTCGCGGTCCAGCGCAGGATGTCCTTGAAGAGCGACCACGCAACGGCCACGGAGCCGATACCCAGCGCGGAAATGCCGGCCACGACGAGAGGGTCCATGACGTTCCTCCCCGGGACGCCGAAGCAGACCGCCGGTATTGGAGCTACAACGCCGCGCCGGATAAGATGCTGGCGACGACGATGGCGATTGCGATGATGACGGCAGAGAGGACGATCGCCATCGCGATGTTCCCCTGTTTGATGAGCTCCCACTCGTCGACCTTCCAGGTGCAGAGGTCGAAGACGAAGATGGCCAGGAACAGGCCAATCGCCATGCCCACGCAGCCGACCAGTATCCAGCCCAACGTGAGCACAAAGGGGGCCCACCCACCGAGCTGAGCCAACATGCGAACCTCCAATCAATAATATGCAGAAACCACGACCGCCTGCAAGACGGTCGGAAGAACATTGAGAACACCCGCGGCCATGTGTCCGGCACTTGCGGGGCCAGCCCCCTCCGAGTCCCTCTTCGTCATGGGGGACTTCACATTTCTCACGCAAGTCCAAGGACGTCGTCAATCGTGCACATCCCGGGCGCAGCCTTTGCAAGGAAGGCTGCCGCGCGCAGCGCGCCGATC
>JAVHLO010000096.1:0-3751 GCA_031082105.1 Planctomycetota bacterium | reverse complement strand
TCGCAAAAACATCGCGCGAGTGCGCGCGATGCGTAAGCTCCAGCCGCTCGCCGGGACCCGAGATCAGTACCGTGTGGTCCCCCACTATGTCGCCCGCCCTGACGGCGTGGATCGCGATCTCGCGCGCCTTCCTCGGCTCGCTGCCGCGCCCGCGTCCGAACACGAGGTCTTGCGTGGTTCTCCCTGATGCGCCGGCAACCGCCTCGGCGATTTTCAGCGCCGTGCCGCTCGGGGAGTCCTTCTTCGACCGGTGATGCGTCTCGACAATCTCGATATCATACGCCCCGCCGAGCGATTTTGCGGCCTCTGCGGCGAGGTGCGCAAGCAGGTTTGCGCCGACACTCATGTTTGCGGCGACCAGGCACGGGATCTTCCGGGACGCATCGAGAATCCGCGCCCTGAGCGGTTCGTCCAGCCCCGTGGTTCCCACGAGCAGGGCCGTGCCCGTGCCCGCGCATTCTTCCACGCGCATCGCCACAGAGGCCGGCGCGGAGAAGTCGATCAGCACGCCGGTCTTTGCGGGCAGGCGATCGCAGATCTTGATCCCCGTCGGCGGAAGCCCGACCGCCTCGCCCACGTCTCGGCCCATGAGCGGGTGGCCGGCCCGTTCGATCGCATAGACCAGCCTGTAAGCGGAATCCTGCAGGGCCAGGGCGCATACCCTCGCGCCGGTCTTCCCACACGCGCCGCTGACGGCGATCTCGATCGGCATCCGTACACTCACTGAAATAGCCGGCCTGGCCGGGGGTCGCCGGGGAGGTTTCTCGCGGGTTCCAACCGCTGTTGCGTCTTGAAGAACAACCCCCTGAATCTCAAGGCCGCAGCCGCGATCCCGACCGCAGTCGGGCCCCCTTTACTAAGGGGGACTTTCGGAGTCCGCAGAATCCGTGGAATTCGCGCAATCCGCGATATCCGTGCAATCTGTGAAATCTGTGGACACGCCTTCGGTTCACGCGCGCAACAGGCCGTTCTCCGGTTGCGGCCGTGTCGCGCCGCGGCCTCCTCAACTCAGCAGCGCGTTCAGTATGCCGTCCGTGTCCACGTAACGCGCGATGGCTTCCGTGACAAGCGTGATCTTCTCGCGGTCGCGCGGAGAGATCTTCACGTTCAGGTTTTCCAGGCGACGAATCACCTCGTTCGCCTTCTGTGGCACGACTACGACCGGGACCTGGCACTTTGAGACTATGTCGAGCACTTCACGCTTCGGATGGAAGTTGTCCGTCAGTATGATCCCAGTCAGCGACACCTTTGGCTTCGTTTCGGACATCGCAAAGGCAACCGCGGCCAACAGGAGGTCCTCCCTGTCGCCGGAAGTGACGAGCAGGATATTCTCCCCGAACTGCGCCAGCATCGCGTGGGGCAGAGTGGTACCCAGCACGACCTTGCCCGTGCGACCCGTCATCGCCCTGTCGCCACTCACGATGGTGCCCCGGAACTCCTCCAGTACCTGCATGAGCGTCGGGTAGTGGAGGTTCTCCTCGAACGGGACTACGCCGAGCAGCTTGATGCCGTTGTTTTGCAGTATCTTGCGCGTGACGTTGTTGACCATCTCATATTCGTGGTTCATCACCTTGTTGATCACCACGCCGAGGATCTGCACGCCTTCCTTCTCGAAGAAGCACCGGTTCAACAGTATCTCGTCGATGGGGTGACCGACTCCGCCGCTGCTGACGAGGAGCACCTTGGCATCGAAGAGTCTGGCGACGAACGCGTTGGAGAGGCCGTAGCTGCCGCCGACGGCGGCATGTCCTGTGCCTTCGATCACCACGATCTCCTTGCCCTCCGCCACGCGCTCGTAGGCACGCTTGACCTTCTCGATGAGGCTGTCACGGACTGTCTTGCTCGCGTATTCCTGCGGGAAACCCGGGCTCACTGAAACGGGGCTCATGTCCTGGATGTTGCAGTGCACCTTGCATGCCTTCTCTATGAGGAGAGTGTCTTCGTCTATCCGCGCCTTTCCGGGCTCGGCGGTCGACTGGCCCAGGGGCTTGATGAATCCGAGGTTCTTGACCTTCTTGCAGAAGGCAGCCGTCAGCCCGAGCGTCAGCGCGGTCTTCCCCTCGTTCTGGCGCGTTGCGGTGACATAGATATTCTTAGCCATCGGCTGGGTTCCTAAATGCGGTCGCAGCGGCGTGTTGAGATTGAAGCGGTACTTGCGTGACGCCGCCTCAGTGATTTGGTGGTGGGCGGTAGAGGACTTGAACCTCTGACCTCATGCGTGTCGAGCATGCGTTCTAGCCAACTGAACTAACCGCCCTGGAAAGAAGCTGTTGCTTGGCGCGCCACGCGACCCTCTCTTCGCCGCCGCAAATCGCGCACAAGCTATCAAGAAATTCGCCTGCCGTCAAGCAAAAGTTGATTTTGAAGGAGCTTTCTGCTATAGTACCCCGGTTTGCGTGTCATTGCGGCCGTTGGAGGGTACAACATGAAGAACAACTCATCCGGTGGTGTGAAGATGAAGGTCATTAGACTGTGCGACGCCCCGACCGAGGCCGGCGAGGTAGGGTGTCACGGAATGGCGGTCAGGTGGCTGATCACCAGGTCCGACGGAGCGAAGACCGTGCTCATGCGCGTTTTCGAGGTGGAGCCGGGCGGCGACTCGCCTTTTCACTCCCACACGTGGGAGCATGCCTGTTTCGTCCTTGACGGCAAGGGGAAAATAACCTGTGAGGGCAAGACTCTGGACCTGGAGCCGGGTGTGGCTCTATTTGTCCCCCCCAAGAAACTGCACAGGGTGGAGAGTATCGGTACCACTCCCCTCAAGGTGTTGGAATGTGCGCCCTCTGTCGCTGAAGAGGCATACCACCAGGCGTGACATCTTGGCGGACTGCTGCGCCGCCGCGCCTGACCTGGATTATTCGCGTATCAGGGAAAAGGACGACAGACTGTCAAGTTTGTAGTAAGCCACAGAGGCCGCAGCCGGAGTGGCGTCTTCTTCCGAGAAACAACGGCACTCCGCTCCGGCTACGTGCCTTGCTACAAACCTTCACGAATAATGCGGGCTAGCAGCACTTGCCGGTCCGGTTCTCCTGGATACCGACGCGTTCCTACCTGCTCAATCCCATCAGGCTAACCAGGTACCGGAGGTCTTCGTCTTCGTACTCGAACCCGATCCCGTAGTACGGTTCCGGATCGTCGAACAGCCTGTTGGCTCCGGCGTAGAGCGAGAGGTTGTTCCAGAGTCTGGTGCTGAGTTCCGCCCTCACCAGCGGCTGATCGGTCCGTTCATCAAGATCCTCGTCCTCCCAGTCGGAATAGGCCTGTCTCATCTCCATTGTGAGACGGATGTCGTGGTTGACCGGCGGGACGAACAACTGGTAGTCCATGCCTGCGCCTGCCCTGCCCTCGAATACGCCGATCCGCGCGGTCAGGCGGTTGTCGTAGAAGCCGTACCCGAGCTGGACGTCGGGCTTCATGATCACGTCATCCTCGCCCTTCTCCATCTTGTCCTCGTAGTCGAGCCTTTCTTCATGGTTCATCCCGAGCATCGCAACACCGACCTGGAAGAACTTGTTATCGCGCGGCTGGATACGGGCATAGGCCTTTGAGATGGAGTAGCCGGACTCGCTATAGCTCTTCGTCTCGAAGCCCAGGAACGTGCGGATCTTGGTGCTTGCGCCGAGGAACTGTTCGATCGAGTCGAGCGAGTTCTCCGCCTTCTTGTAGAGCGAGTCGTCCGTGATCAGCTTGCCGATGGTCCCTTCGCTGTGTTCTAGCTTGCGGAACGTGTTCTTGATGGACTCCGCCATCT
>JAVHLO010000095.1 GCA_031082105.1 Planctomycetota bacterium | reverse complement strand
CGGCATACTTTGTTGGGTAACTCGTCGGGGAGCGGGAAGGACACTCAATGCCCGCACGCGCAGTCCCGCAGCATCTCCGTCACCGCTTCGACCACGCCGGCCTTCCTTGGGACTGGCTTTGCTGCGCGCGCCAAGGTCATGGATTGAACCCGTGGTGGCGCAGTTTGGCCGTCAAGAGACTATCCAAGCCCGCCAAGTCCTTTGGATAGACGGAAATCAGGCGCTTTCCCTCCTGTTGATAGAGCACCTGTTTCTTGTACATGCTCATCTTGTACTGCGGGGTATCAAGGCCCCAGTATTCGACATACACGTCGAGTTCGGGCAGATAGAAGTCGGGCCGTATCTGGAACTCTGCGATGATGCGGAATTTGGCGTCGTACCTGTACGCGAGACCATGCGCCGTGAGCCAGTCCGCGATCCGCATTTCTCCTTCGGACTGGACTACAGTGCCGTCGTGCGCCTCGATCGTCTTGTTGGTTTCAACCTGTGTTTCGAAGTTGCGCCGCTCAAGGAAGACTTCGTCGTAGCAGCGGTCACAGAAGACGCGCTGGAATGCCTGCTGGGACCGGGCGAATTCGTCCGCCTTGACAAGCGCATTGCATCGCTGGCAGTGATGCTCGGCCGCGGAGGCGGCAATCCGAACAGCCTCTTCGATGAACGCCGATGCGGCGGCGGCATCACGTCGGATGTACTCCTTCTCGGCAGGATTCTGCGCCTTATCACGGAGGTCGTCAAGGCATCCTTTCGCTGCGGCGCCGTAGGCCTTGAGCGCCTTGATGGCGTACTGCCGCGTCTGCGGATGGGGGTCGCTGCGCACCACCCGTCCCAGTGCAGCCACTGCGGCCGCCTGGTCCACGCCCATCCAGGCCAGCTTGCCGAGCGCGGAGGCCGATAGCCGTCGCGCGTTCGCGGACGAAGAGCCGAGCAGACTCAGCAGTTCATGAAATGCCGCCACGTTCCCTTCCCGACCGATCGCGACGGCCCGTTGTGAGAGCTTCTTCTCGAGTTGTCTGTCCATCGGGTTCTTCATCGCCGTTCCCCCATTTCGGCGTCGACGCGCGCAAGCAAAGTCAGTCGCCCCTTCGCACAGGGAGAAGATACGGACCCTCACCCTAACCCTCTCCCGGAGGGAGAGGGAACTACCCGCACGTGTACTTCTGCAGCATCTCCGTCACCGCCTCGACCGCGCCAGCGTGGAAGACCGGCACCTGCTCCTTCGCCGAGCGGGGCTTCACGTCGACCGTCCCGGCCTTCACGACCTTGTTCCCCACAGTCACCCGGATCGGGATGCCGATAAGGTCCGCGTCGTTGAATTTCACGCCCGGCGCGAGGTCGCGGTCGTCCCACAACACCTCCACCCCGACCTTCTGCAGGTTCTCGTAGATCTTCTTCGCCGCGCCCATTATCTGCTCGTCGTCCTGGCGCAGCGAGACGATTATCACCTGGTACGGCGCGATCGACATCGGCCAGATCACCCCGTGCTCGTCATGGTAAAGCTCGATCGCCGACGCCATTATCCGGTTTATCCCGATCCCGTAGCAGCCCATCACCATCGGTTTCTGTTCGCCCTTCTCCGTGCGGAAGAGCGCGTTCATCTTGCTCGAGTACTTCGTGCCGAGCTTGAAGACATGCCCGACCTCGATGCCGTGCGTCAGCGCGAGTGTGCCTTCGCAGCGCGGACACCTGTCGCCCTCCTTCGCCATCCGAAGGTCGGAAAACTCCTCGATCTTGAAATCCTTCCCGAGGTTCACTTCGACGAGGTGCGTGTCCGCCTTGTTTGCGCCGGTGACGAAGTCCTTCATCGGCCAGACGGACCAGTCCGCGACCATCCTCAGTTTCAACCCGACCGGCCCGGAGAACCCGAGCGGCCCGCCGGTCACATCAAGGATCGTAACCGCCGAGGCCATCTCGAGCGTCCCGGCCTTCAGGAACCGCTGGAGCTTCGCCTGGTTGATCTCGCGGTCGCCTCTCACCAGCACCGCGACCGGTTTCCCGTCCGCCATGTAGATGAGCGTCTTGATGAGCTGTGCAGGCTCCGTATTGAGGAACTTGCAGACCTGTTCGACCGTGTGCGCGCCGGGGGTGGACACTTCGCGCACGTTGCTCTTCCCGGCCAGGCCGGAATCGCACGGACCCTGGGCATCCTTCGTCGGCGGGCATTCCGCGCGCTCGGCGTTCGCGTCGTAGCCGCATTTCGCGCAGCTCAACATTATGTCCTCGCCCGATTCCGCCGGAACCATGAACTCGTGCGAGACGTCCCCGCCGATGAGACCCGTGTCCGCCTCCACCGGCCGATACTTCAGCCCGCACCGGCTGAATATCCTGCAGTACGCGTCGTACATCGCCTTGTAGCTGTGCCCGAGCCCGGCCTCGTCCACGTCGAAGCTGTACGCGTCCTTCATCTGGAACTCGCGACTGCGCAGAACGCCGAACCGGGGCCGTACCTCGTCGCGGAACTTGGTCTGGATCTGGTAGAGCGTCACCGGCAACTGGCGGTAGGAATTCAGGGAATCGCGGACTATCGACGTGATGACCTCCTCGTGTGTCGGCCCGAGCACGTTCACGCGCCCCGCGCGGTCCGTGAACCGGCACATGAGGTCGCCGAACCCGTCGAACCGCCCGCTCTCGCGCCAGAGCTCGGCGGGCTGGAGCACAGGCATCAGCACTTCCGCCGCGCCCGCCGCGTCCATCTCCTCGCGGACGATGTTGATGATCTTGTTCAGGCTGCGCAGGCCCAGCGGCAGGTACGAATACGCGCCGGCGGAGAGCTTCCTGATCAGCCCCGCGCGGAGCATCAGCTTGTGGCTGACGATCTCAGCGTCGGAAGGGTCCTCTTTCAAGGTCGGAATGAGCGTTTGTGACCATCTCATGGGAGCTACCGTCAATCAGACAAGTAAACAAGGACTGACATTTTTCATTGGTCATTTCCCATTTCTCCACCTGTGCAATGAGAAATGACCGATGAGCAATGACAAATGAAGAATGCCGAATACAACCCCCTGAATCCCCCTCTGCAAAGGGCAACTTACGCGCCCGGCGGATACCACTTACCACGGTACTCTACCACTGGGTGGCGACACCGCCCTCACCCTGGCCCTCTCCCAGAGGGAGAGGGAAACGCGCCTGACCCTCTCCCAGCGGGAGAGAAGACTTTCACCATCCCACCGCGAACTCCACGACCGTCCCCTTCTTCGCCAGCGTCTCGCGCGCGGCGTTCACCTGCAGATGGAGCAGCGCCTTGCCGTCGATCTGCTCCACGCCCCACGAGCACTTCGCCGTTGCGATCTTCTCGCCGGAGGGCGATTTCGCTGATGCCGAGATCTCCTTGATCGCCTGCGTCGGCGGAGTCAGCTCCACGACCGTGTAGATCCTCTCAGAGTTCTGCGGGTCCGCGCCGAACATGTCCCAGAAATAGGGGCACTGTTCGTCAAGCACCTCGCACTGCACGACGAACCCCGATTTTCCCGTGAGCGGTTTCTTCTCCGTCTTCAACCAGTCCTTGCCGCCGGCCTTGAACGGAACGTACATCGGATCGCCGTAGAGCAACCTGTTGGCGCCGCCGCCGCGCATCGCGTCCTCGACGAGATGCGGCTCACCGGGCTCGAAGAGGTGGATGTCGAGCTTGCTGCCGGCGCCCAGCAGGATCTCGTTGTACCTCGAGCGCATCACGTCGCCGAGCGACATCCCCGTCATCATCGCCCGGTAGATCTCGACCGTACATGAGAAACCGTGATTCGCTCCGATCGGTCCCAGGAACGCGCTCGGCCCGCAGCCCAGAATCGCCAGGCACAGGCTCCTATCCTCCGGCACGATGTACTCGGTGATGTTATCGACGGTACCGAACGTCGACACGATGTCGTCCTCAACGAACGCCCTGTGCGGAACTCCGCTGTGGCACGTGCCGCTCCAGACGACGGCCGGGCAGAAATCGAGTCCGCGGAACCGGTCGGCCGTTATGCGCGGCATCTCGCCGTTCGGGTCCTGGCCGACCTTTTCCGGATCGAACTTCCAGTGTTTCGACGAGTCACTGTTCCGTTCGTCGCTGAACAGCCAGATCCCCTCGGGATCGCCGCAGCCGTAGAGGCACAGGACTCGCTGCTTCTGCAGCTCCCTGATGTGCGTGGCCACAAAGCTGACGACGTCCGGATCACCCTCGATGCACCCCCAGTAGATGTGCTTTCCCTTGTACCCGAGCTCCAGGGCCGGCGCGTCCGCCCCTTCGCCGACGAACGACTTGCAGTCGGACGCGACCGACGCTGCGACGATCGTCCTGGGCGGTTCTTCCTTCTCGGATCTGATCATTCCGTCGATCATGTTGACTGCGTCCTGCGGCGCCCTGCCCGTGATGAACCCGTAGGCGAAGTCGCAGAACGGGTCGTCGTCCATGCGCGTCGACATCGCCAGCATCCGGCGCTGGAGGTTGGCGTCGATATCCTGCGGTTTGAGCACGAAGCAGACGTAGCGTGGCTGGAGCTGTCGGAGCTTGCGCCTGAGCGGGAAGAGCCTGTCGACATCGAACCTCGTCACGAACGTGCCCCTGTGTTTTGCGAGCTTCGTCGCGGCGTCGGAGCACGGGTCTCCCTTTGGCGCGTTCGTCAGGACCACGCACTTCGTCGGCGCCGTGGCGGCCCTTGCAGGCGCGGCGACCTGCGGCTTGTCGGCAAAGGAGACGAATCGATCCTCCACGGAATTCGCGAACGCATGAAGCCTGAGAAGGAAGCTCCCCACGCCGGCCGTCCCGACCATGTGACCGGTCCCGCAATAGATGTTCCCCTTCTCATCCGGGGTGTCGCAGTTCGTCCAGCACTTCCCGTTCTTCTCGGACCTGGCGCGCCGCATCAGGTACGACCCGATCCGGGCCGCGAACTCGAGATGGGAATCGTCGCCGGTCGCGAGGTAGAAGTCGAGGAAGAAATCGCCGATGCCCGCCGCGCCACAACACATCGAGAGGCCGTGGAAGACCGTCTCTTCCTCCAATGGGTCGCAGGCGGTCATGAGCCATCGCGCGCCCTTCCCGGCCGTCTCGAGGTATTCCGCGTTCCTCGTTATCCTGTGCAGTTCCATGAACAGCCTGCACGTGCCGGCGGGGCCGTGACACCATCCGGTCTGAAACTTGTCCTTGCGCTCGGGCTCGTAGTGGAACCACTTGAGCCCGTCGCCGTCAACCACGCCGTTCTTGATGAGCCACCGCGCGCCGCCCTCGGCGCACTGGAGGAACTTCTTCTCGCCCGCGGCCTCGGAGAGCTTCGCAAGGAAATAGGCGATCCCCGCGGTCCCGTGCGAGAAGCCGGTGTAGAACCGATCCTGGCCCGTCGCGGGCCTCCACTTGAGCCCTTCGCCGTCCTTGACGGCCTGCGAGACCAGCCATTCCCCTCCTTCGACTGCGCAGTCGAGGTATTTTTTTTCGCCCGTCGCGGCGTGCATCTTCAAAAGGAAGAGACCGATCCCGGCCGGGCCGGAGATGATGTCGGTCGATTCGTCCCACCAGCATTTGCCGTCCGCCCTTTGCGCGGTTGCGAGCAGCCAGTCGGCCGCCTCGCGGGCGCGGTTCAGGCAGTCAAGGCTCTTGGTCGCGTCGTGCACGGCGAGCAGGAACCAGCCGATTCCGGCCGCGCCGGAGTAGAGGGAATGCGTGGTGAAGGTCGTAACCGCCCCGTCGTCGCCCTCGCACTCGCTCGCCCAGCTCGCCCCCTTTCCGTCCCTGGTCGCGCACTTCAGGAGATGATCTGCGGCCATTTTGGCGGTTTCGAGGTGCCCCCGGTTTCCGGTCACGAGAAACATGTTGAGGAAGAAGAGTCCCGTTCCGCTCGAACCGTCGTAGAAGGTGACCGGCTTCGCCTTCGTCTTGTCGTATTCGGGCCATGTGAGCCCGCCGTCCTTTTCCACCGCAATGGCGCGAAGCCATCTCGCCGCGCCCTCGGCGTAGTCGATGAAATCGTCGCCGAGCGTCATGCGGGTCGATCCCGCCTCATCCGGGGGCGCGTCGGTTTCACCGGTCAGTTCCTTTTTCGCAAGCCTCGCCATGGAATCGTCGGGATATTCCTTCAGGAGTCGCTCCCATGCCTCGCGCGCCTTGCCCTCGTCGCCCTGCTTCCTGTGCGCTGTGCCGAGGAAATAGAGCGAGTACCCGCACGAATCGTGTTTGGGGAAGTCCTTGAGAAACCGTTCGATCTCGGCGATCTCTTCTTTGACCTTGCCGGCGTTGCCGAGCGAGCACCAGAGCCAGAACTGCGCCTTGCCTGACTTGACGGACGGATGATCCCGGCACTCCTCGCGCAGCCTGCGGTACGCGTCGGCCGCCTCGGAGTATTTGTTTTCGTTCCACAGTTTCTCAGCCTGTTCCTCGAGATCGTCCCCACCGTCGGCCAGGGCGCCGCGCCCGAGATCGAGGACGAACAGCAGCCCGAGCGCGGCCAGGATGGCGGTCGCAAACGCCATCCACGGATGTCGCGCGCAGCGCTTTCTGCCCGTGTTCATGTCTACAGTTCTCAAATGGGAAGAGTGAAGGCCAGGTTCGGAGCGCAAATCACTTGCCTGTTCTGCGTATCCGGATTGCCCCGGGCGTGATCACGGTGAAGGCGTGCTGCAGTTCCGCGCCATGCTGGCTGACCACAGACTCGATCAATTCGGCTTTGAGGGCCGACGACAGACCCGTCAACCGAACAAGCATTACTCCGTGCGCGAGGCGATGCTGTCGAAACATCAGTTCGCCGAAGTCCTTGTCCGTAGTCAATAAGAGACTTGTTCCCCGGTTTGCGATGTCAAGCACATCACCATCGGAAGTCCCGGGCGCCATGTCGGCAACATACCGAACATGATGCCCCTCCTGCCGGAGACGCGCGACAATCTGCCGGTCAATGCACTCGTCAGCCAGAAAGTTCATCTGCGCGCCCCGGCAACAGGGTAAACCACGTCCGCCTTCAAGGCCTTGGCCGCGAAGGACAGCGCCGCCCGTATTCCCCTCCGCGTCAATCGAGGATGCGCGTCGAGAATCTGCTCCATGGTCTCACCGGCGGCAATAAGCTCAAGGATGTGCTCTACGGTGATGCGGGTACCGGTGACGACGGGTTTCCCCATCATCACGCTGGGATCTGACATGATCAGTTCCTTCGGCATTGTTTCCTCCTGGCCGCAAGCGAGTCTACTCTCGAGTCGAACTGTCGCACTCATTGCGTGACGCGGCGAAGCACACACCTTCAATCCGGCGTGAAAGACACCAGCTGCTGCTCGCAACGACATGAGCGCGCGCGTTCGTCGAGACACCATCGAACAATGCGGTCTATCGCGGGTCCGGCCCGGTCGGACCCTTGAGCCATTCGGGATCAACCGTGCAGGTTATCTTCACGCTGTTGAAGAAGGCGGACGAGTTGAAGAGCCAGAGCGAGACGAAGCCTCGGGTGAACTCGGCGTCTGAAGTGTTCGCGATGACATCGTTGCCGATCGAGAACAGGATCTGTTTGCCGACGCGCTGGATCCTGAGGATGTAAGTCGAGTTCCTGGCCAGCTTGGGGCTTGTGCGCCCGCCGAGCTCGCGAAGCGCGTTGGCGTTGAGACCGCGGGCGACATCGGTCTTCATGAGCGCGTTCGGCGAGTTGTTGCCGCCCCAGTCACCCATGCGCGGGATCTGAAGCCCGACCGCGCCGAGATATGCCCTGCCGCGCCGGTCGTCGCAGACGGTGATGCCGACGTTGCGGTCGTCCAGCATGACCACCGACGCCTCGATGGTCACGTCTCCTATGGTGGGCGGCTTCCAGATGAACGCCCGGCTGCAATTGCTGCCGAGCAGCCCCGCTTTCGTCCCGTCGCGTTTCCACTCGCCGCCCCCGCCTCCGCCGAGCCCCGGGCCCGGCTCCCAGTCGCTCAACTGGTCGTCGGCCGTGAAATCATACAAGACCTCGACCCTGTCGCCGGCGAGTTTCTTGACCTTCCCCTTGAGCAGCTTCTGGAGCGGGCTCGATTCTACGGTCGCGACCTTCGCCTCGATCTCCGCAATCATCTTCTTAATCTCTTCGAGGTTCGTTTTCACGACCGACAAGGCAGCGTATTTGGCGAGCAGTTCCGTGAGTATCTTGTGCGCTTCCGCCAGTTTGTCCGCCTTGAACAGCGCGCGCGCCTCGTCCAGCATGGCGCCCGCGTGCTTCTCCTCCTCGCCCATCTCGGCGGCCTGGATGCGGGCCAGGTACGCCCGGGCGCGTTGTTCCCCCTTGTCTGCGGCCTTCTGGAGGTGCTCCCTCGCCTTCTTGACGTTCGCCGCGTAGAAACAGAACAGACCCATCTTCAACTGCGAGATGCCGTCGTCTCGGGTCAGCACCTTCGACGCGAAGAAGAGAACGTCCTCTTCCTTCATCTTCTCGAGGTCCAGGGCGAACACCGGGTTGGACCCGCCGGTGGCAAGTTCGATGAACGGCTTTTTGTTCTTCCGGATTATCCTGCCGGGCATGTCCTTGAAGAGCGAGAGCTGGACGTCCTCCTTGCTCTCGACGCACTGGTCCATGCCGCGCTCCACGTCCTGCCAGAACCCCATGAGCAGTTCCACGTCGCGCAGGTCGTCACGAATCTCGCTTCGCATCGTGGCAAGCTCCGGGTTCTTGAGCGCTTCGTCGACGAGCCGTTGCGCGCCGGAGTAGTTTCGCTTCTTATTGTCGAGCATGGCCCACAGTTTCTGCTGGAATGCGGCGTAGAGTTCCTGCGCCTTCAGCCGGATCTTGGCGGCGCAGGCCTCCTTCTCGGTCTGCACCGTCTTCGCTTTGGCCTCGGCTTCTGAGACGAGCGGCGGGCTCGCGTATGTTTTCACGCCGTCGAGCACGGCCAGCCCCTTTTCGAAGTCCTTCTGGGCGACGAAGCCGTCGGTGGCCTGGATATCGGCGCTGAATTTTGCGGCCATGGCCTCGAGCAGGCGGCCCTTTTCGGCGAGCGCTTTCACATTCGCGGCCGTCTTCACCAGCTCCCCGGGGAACGCCTCGAAGACACGCGCGGCCTCGTACAGACGTCCTGACTGCTCCAACGGTTTCATCTTCTCGATCAACCCCGCAAGCGCGGTTTCACCGTGTTTCTCGCATGCGGCCGCGAAGTCCTGCTGGGCGTTGAGCCCTTCCACTTCCCACTTGGTCCCTTTGTAACGGAAAAGGTATTCATCGAATCTCGTATTCACGACGGCGATCTGTGAGAAGTCGCCTTCGATCCTGGCCTGTCTTGCGAATATCGCATCGAGTTCTTCTCTGGCTTTTCGGTCGAGTTCTCTCTCGATGGCCGTCATATCGGTGCCGGGATCCGTCTTCGGCGGCCTCGATTGGCCGTTGCCGGAAGGGTTCGATGTGGTGGTGTTGCCGGCCGCATCGGGCGTATTGTCCTCCGGCTTCCTGGTCAACATGGGAATGAGCACGGCCGCCGCGACCACGACGATGGCCAGCGCGGCCGCGGCGCTGAGGACGAGGGGAAGCATGCCGCGCTTTGCGCGCTCCGGGCCTTCCTTCGCCCCGTCGGCCTGGCCGGCGAAGGCCTTCCTCGTGATGGGACGCGGGAACGCAACCTTGGCGTGCACGGGCGGCTTCTCTTCGAGCGCCTTCTCGATATCCGCCATCAAGTCCGCGGGAGTCTGGTATCTGTCGCCCTTCTGTTTCATGATCATCTTTGCCACGATTGCGCAGATCGTGACGGACACGCCCGGCTGGCGTTCCTTGAGCGGCTGGACGGCCTCGGTGATATGCTTGGCCATGACGACGGAGGCGCTGTCCGAGGGGTACGGTGTGGAACCGGAGAGCATGTGATAGAGGGTCGCGCCGAGCGAGTAGAGATCGGAGCGGATATCGATGTCCTTTTCGCCCGTGGCCTGCTCGGGCGAGATGTAGTGCGGCGTGCCGACCGCCTGGCCCGGCTGGGTCGAGAACGCGTCGCTTCCCTCTTCGCGCGCGAGGCCGAGGTCGCAGAGCTTGGCTACCCCGTCGCGCGTGATCATGATGTTGTCGGGCTTGATATCGC
>JAVHLO010000094.1 GCA_031082105.1 Planctomycetota bacterium | reverse complement strand
CTTCCGGCCGGCCGGAAGTCCTCGCCCCAAAGACAGCCTCCACCCAGCCACGGATCGAACGGCTCGACGCCACCGCTACCCGCGCGATGCTCGAAGGCATATCACCGACCGCAACGGGAACCAGTATCCGTCCTGCACCAGACACCGCATCGTCCACGCTCGGTGACGCGCCGATCATACGTGAAGTTGTCAAGGGGCCTTCCGCCCTGCCCGCCGATTCGCTCGGCGTCTATTCCGCCGGCGGTACTACCGGCTTGACGAACCCCCTGACCGTGCGCGGCGCAAACCTCGGGAATCCCGATACCATCAGGCTTTGCGCCAAATATGAAAATGGAGAAGAGATCGCCTACTACGCCAATGAAATCGCCCGTGTTGTGGATGCGAACCGGAACGTCGAGGAGGCGGTCGTGTCATTTCGCGACATCGAAAACGTGAACGACATTCGCAGCGCGGCGATTCAAGCAGTGAACTCGAAAGGCGTGGTCACAAGCGAGGCAAAGGTCCAGCCGACAGACGCCTCGATTCGGGTAGCCGCGCCCAGAAACGTGTCGCCGGGTGCAACGGTTCCCGTGACCGTGGACTACGCGAGCTTCATCAAGGCCGCGCAGTCGGAGTGTTTCGGATTCGAGCTCGACAACTACGCACTTCAACTCTCTTCCGACCCGCCCGACATAGAGTTGCCGCCTACAGCCCTCCTCAACCAGAGTGGCATCACCGTCGTGTCGGCGCAAGTTCCGCCGGTCGTCGTCGGCTTGCGCGAGTGGCGAATCACGGCTTCTCTCGCTGCCCGCGAAGACGGATCGCCCGACAGCACACTCAATCAGGAAACTGAGAAGGCCAATCCGAACAGGTGAGCGAGAGGTCCCAGTTTCACCTTTCCCGAGCATGGGCCGTCTCCTCCAATCGGCCGCGGGGATTGTATCGCCGGCCCGACAACTCGCCAGGGCATGCGCCACCCTCCGCCCAATGTAGATTCCGCTGAAAAACCCCCGTTTTGTCATTCTGAACTTGTTTCAGAATCTCCTTGTCCAAAGGTAGAGGAGATGCCGAAACAAGTTCGGCATGACACGCAGGGGAATTTTTCAGCGGAATCCAATGAACACCTCTACCTTGAACACGACTTGATTTTTTGTTATCATGCCCCGGTTCTCTGAAATCTATTCGCAACCCGCTTTCTCCGGATCGGAACCATGAGCGACGCCGATATCCTGCTCGGCAAAATCGCAGTTGCGAAGGGGTTCGTCACGGAATCCCAGTTGGATGAACTCCTCCGCGAGATGCAGACCGTCGCTCTCGGCCCGGAGTCGACGCCGCCCCCGGTCTCCACGCCGGACGACAAGACCGTCGTGCTTCCAGCTGAGGAGACGGTCGTACAGGCAAAAGGAGAGACCCTCACCAGGTCCATGTCGCTCGCCGACCTGTTCATCCGCAGGAAAATGCTGACGGTCGAGCAGCTCAGCATCGTCATCGCCGGATGCAGGCAGAGCGGGGTGGAACCGCCTTCCGGCTCGCGCATTTCCGAACTGAGCCCAATAGAATCGAGTTCTGCTGTCAAGGCGGTTCCGCCGCGGCCCGTCAGGCCGCGCAGGCAGGAGCCCGGCACGCCTTTCGACAAGTACGTGCTCCAGGACGAGCTCGGCCGCGGCGGCATGGGCGTCGTCTACAAGGCCTACGACGCCCAGCTCGACCGCCACGTCGCAATCAAGGTGATGGCGGACGAGTTCACCGCTTCCACCACGGACGTCTCCCGGTTCGAACGCGAGGCGCGCGTGCTCGCGCGGCTCCACCACCCCAACGTGATCAAGGTCCACGACATCGGTGTCCGCGACAGCCGCCACTACTACGTGATGGACCTGCTGCGGGGTGAGACGCTCGAAACCGTGCTCAAGCGCGAGAAGCGTCTTCCGGAGCGGGTCGCTTTCCATATCCTCGCGTGCGCAGCCGAGGCGCTCCATCACGCGCACTCGAACGGGATCATCCACCGCGATATCAAGCCCGCGAACATATTCCTCGAGTCTCCCGGAGAAGAGGATGCGCGGGGCACAGACGGCGGACGGCCTGAAGAGCCCGAAGGGGAATCCGTCCCCGCGCGCAAGACGCTCCAGCCGGACGAGCTTACCGGCGCGCGGATCGTCCTCACCGATTTCGGGCTGGTACGCGACGTCTCTTCCGCCTTGTCGAGGAAACTGACCGCCTCGGGCTTCACGGTCGGCACGCCGCAATACATGTCGCCGGAACAGGCCTCGGGCGTGACCCGGAACATCGGGCCGCAGAGCGATATCTTTTCGCTCGGCATCACATTGTACGAGACGCTGACGGGCCGGCACCCGTTCGAGGCGCCGACCGTGCCCGCGATCCTTTCCAAGATTGTCGAGGCGGATGTCGACTCGCCCAGGTCGATCGTGCCGGACCTTTCGCGCGACGCCGAGGCGGTAATCATGAAGGCGATCGCGAAGTCGCCGTCGGAACGATACGCGACGGCAAAGGAGCTTGCCGACGATCTGCGCAGGCTACTCAAGCATGAGCCGATCACGGTGCGCAGGCCCGGCGTGGCTCGGAAGATCACGCATTGGCTCCGCAGGCATAGAAGAGCCGCCACGATAACTGCCGTGACGTTCATCCTGGCCTGCGCTGCGGGCTACATCTTTGCCGGACCGGGGCGCGTCTCGATCGGGTCGAACCCGCCGGGCGCGCGGGTGTTCGTCAACGGGGTCGACACAGGGTTGACAACTCCAGTCGGCGACTACCTGATCTTCCCGTTCGTGGAGTACTCGATTGAATGCCGGCTTGCCGAGCACGAAAAGAGCGAACGCCGCGTGAAAATCTCCGCCCGGCAGCGGCTCCGGTTCGAGGAGACGCTCGTCCCGCTCTTCGGCTTCATCACGGTCTCGTCCGAACCGCGTGGGGCGGAGCTCGCGGTCCGTGAAGCCGGGCAGGACGCCGATCCGTCGGCCGGTTGGCGCGTCATCGGCGAGACTCCGATAGTCATGGCCAGGATGCCGCTCGGCGATTGCGCGTACCGGTTGGCGCTCGAAGGTTACGATCCGACCGAGGGCAACATCACGCTGTTGCGCGGAGTGCCCGGCACGCTGGTCCAGACGTTGAAACGGCAGACGGGCCAGATATCCGTGCCGGCGAACGTCGAAAACGCCGAGATATCCCTGTTCCTGCTCGGCATCGGCGACGTGCCCGCCGGCCGGACGCCCGCGACAGGCGCGACCCTCCAATCGGCGCTGCCAATCAATAATGCGACCGTGCCGACCGGGACGTACCTTGTGCGGTTGACGATGGTGAACAACTTCTGTCCTCTGGACGGAACGACCGTCAAGGTCGAACAGGGCAAGCTCACCGAGCTTTGCGCCGAGTTCCGCTCGATGGCCCTGTGGGCGAGCAACATCGCGCAGACGGCGGACGGAAAGCCGATCAGAATCCCGGAGTGGTGGCCCGGCGAGGGCGGCGGATCGGGCGAGCTGTGGAAGCTCGTCCTGCTTGCGCAGCCGGCGTCGGGCGGGACTGAAGGGACGGTTCGCGGCGCAGACATGGTCGCGGCCTGTTCGAGTATCCCGGAACTCGGCACGCGGACACTGGCCGGCTCGGACGGCAAGCTCGAATGGTCTTCTTCGATGCCGCTCGTCGCAAAACACATATTCTGCGAGCCGGCGCTGGGCGACCTCGATGGAGACGGTACGGCCGACGTCGTCGGGGTCTGCGAAGAGGGCGAGCACCTTCAGCTTCGCGCGCTTTCCGGCAAGGACGGAAAGCCCGCGTGGTCCTTTTCGGTCCCGACTGCGGATCCTTCGAAGGGGCACGATTTCTTCTCGCCCGTGATCAGCGACCTTGACCGCGACGGATCGCCCGAGATTGTAGCGGGCGCCTCCGACGGACGTGTGTATGCGCTCAAGATGAAGGGTGCAGGGGACACCGCTGTTCTCTGGTCTCACAAGGTCGGCGCGTACGTCAACTCGCAGCCTGTCCAGGCCGACCTTACGGGTGACGGCATCGAGGACTTTGTCGTCACTGGAAACAACAGCATTGTGCTGGCTATCTCGGGGAGCGACGGCAAGGAATTCTGGAAGTGCCGGACCGACCAGGTCCCGTATTCGCCTGCGTTCGGCGAACTGGACGGCGACGGCACGCCGGACATCGTTGTGAGGACGGAGCGCGCGCTGTTCGCGATCTCTGGCAGGCGCGGGACGGTGTTCTGGGAGACGCCTGCGCCCGGCCCATGCCGGCTCGACGGACGCCGCGTGGTCGTGCTGGCCGATCTCGACGGCGACGGCCGCTCCGATATCGTAGCGGGTTCGCTGGACAAGTCGGTCCGCGCCATCTCCGGGGTCGACGGCAAGAAGTCCCTCTGGCGCTTCGAGACCGGCAGCGAGGTCGCATTCGTCCCGGCGGTCTTCATTGAGGCCGTGCAAGGTGACGCTGAGGGCGGCCGGCCCCCCCGTGTTCGCGTCGTCGTTGCCTGCATGAACGGACAGGTCTTCGTGCTCGACGGCAGGGACGGCTCCGTCGTCCGCGCATATGACATGAGGTCGCCTTCCGCCGCGTCTCCGATCCTGGTCGATCTGGACGGCGACGGCGAGGTCGATATCGTCACGGGGGCCGGTGATGGGGTCATCCACGCAATACGGATGCCGTGACGCTCCACACCATCAGGTTCGGACACGCCAAAACACGGAACTTTTTCACGCCCGCATGCGTCCAAGTGATTAAAGAAACCTGGAAAGGGTTGCATCAATGAGTACATCCGAAAACAAGCCGGTTTCCGAACCGACCGCTGAGACACTGCGGGTGCCGGTATCTGAGAGCCTGAAATCCGGCGCGCTGATCGGCGAGTTCCGCGTGCTGTCCGAGCTCGGGCGCGGCGGGATGGGCGTGGTCTATCTTGCCCACGACGAGAAACTTGACCGCGACGTGGCGCTCAAGGTGCTCACGACGGTTCCGCACCTCGGGGCCGAGTACGAGACCCGGTTCCTGCGCGAGGCGCGGAGCGCCGCGCGGTTGGACCATCCCAACGTCGTCCAGGTCTACAGCGCGGGCCGGGTCGATCAGACCAGCTACATCGCGATGCAGTTCGTCAAGGGCAGAACCCTGCACGAGCTCCAGAAGGAGCGGGGCAGTCTGGAGCCGAAAGAGGCGCTACGCGTCGTGCGCGACGTGTGCAGGGCGCTCGTCGCGGCGCACGGGATCGGGATCGTCCACCGCGACATGAAACCGTCGAACATCATGATCGACGACAATGGCACGGCGAAGATAATGGACTTCGGACTGTCCCGCGGGATCAGCGCGTGCGCCGCCGAGAAGATCACGCAGAGCGGGATCTACCTTGGCACGCCGGAGTACAGTTCGCCGGAGCAGTGCGAGACGAACGAGATCGACGGCCGCAGCGACATCTATTCGCTGGGCGTTGTGTTGTACGAGGCGCTCTCCGGTCGTGTGCCCCACGCCGCGCCGACTCCGTTGAGCCTGTTCAAAAAGATACTCGAAGAGGAGCCGAAGTCGATACTCGAACTCGTGCCCGGCCTGTCCAAGAGTATCGCGGCGCTCCTTGCGAAGATGATGGCGAAGGATCCGGCCCGCAGGTATTCCACTGCGGCGGAAGTGATCGACGACGTCGACAAGATCCTCGCCGACAGGCCGCCGGACGCGCTCGCGGCCTTCCGCGCGCGTGGAACGAGCGTCCTTGACCGGCCCGACCGCCCGGCCCCGAAACTGGTCGTGGCCGCCGCGCTCGTGCTCGTCGCCGTGATCGCGGCTTTCGCGCTGTCGCCCTTGCTGTTCCCCGGCAGGAAGACCGCCGACAGGGGCAAGACCGGGCCCGAACCTGTGTCGCCGCCTGTCGTAGCGAAAACGGATACGACCAATATCGATGCCGTCGCGACGGAGCCGATCTCCGTTGTCGTCTTCGACTTCCGCAACACGACCGGGTCGCAGGAGTTCGGGTGGATGGAGCTCGGAATACCGGAGATGCTGATAAACCGGATGAACCAGAGCGGCACGTTCAAAGTAGTGACTCGCGACGAGTTCGTCCTCAAGATGCGCGAGATCGCGGGCAGGAAGATCATACTGAGCGGGGACAGCGTCGTCGAGGCGGGCAGCAGGATGAACCTTACACCCGACACGCGCAGGCTCCTCGGCTGCTTCAATGCCGGGTTGGTCGTTTGCGGGAGCTTTATCGTCCAGGGCGAGAAGGTGAAGATAATCGCGGAAACCTACACGGTCTCCGATGGCCCGCGGCCCGGTGAACAGAAGTGTGAGCCGAACCTCCAACATGTTGCGAGCCGCGACGTGCAGGGCGATGTTGCGGACATCTTCGCCCTGGTCGATTCGCTCGCGGTCGAAGCGATGAAGGCGATGACGCCGGCGAGCACGGCGAAACCGGACCTTCTCCCGGCGCCGGCGCCACAGGCGAGAGTCAGGGAGAATGAGGAGCTGCTCGGGAGTGAGCTGCTGACCGCAGGCCGCCCGTCCGTCCGGGTGCTTGCCGAGATCACTTCGAGGCGCGGAAGGTCGCTTCGCCATGCCGGCAAGGTCGCCGGATACTGCACGGATGGTACCGAGATCGATGAGAAGGAGAAACGGCTGAAGAAACCGGCAGAGGTCCCCGTGGCCGGCGAGAATAAGACCGCTCCGGACTCGGTCGCGGCCTCGTGTGACTTGAGCCTGGACAAGTCCGAGGACGCCCTGCCCGATCGTCGGCAGAAGGGGGGCAGCGAGCGCATCGGTGGTGATCAGGACGCAGACTCGTTCGAGGTCCAGCAGGTGCTCGTCGTCAAAGAGGCCGATCCCGGAAAGGACCTCGATGTCGGCGCCGTCTCCGAAGGGGCAAGGGTCGTCGCCCAGCTCAAGCGGCTTTCCGACAAGGAACTCCTCCAGCTTGCGCGTGTGCGCTGGAGGCTGGTGAAGTTGATCGAGGATGCCGAGAGCCTCGACGCGCCGGAGATCATCCGCGCAGTGGAGGTCCTCAGCTCCATCGAATCGGCCACGGACCTCGAGTCCGTGCTGAAGAAGGTTCTTGAACTGGAGGAGCAAAAATGAACTGCCAGGAAGTGGAAATATTGCTCTCCTCCATGCTCGACCGGAAGCTCTCCCCGGAAGAAGAGCAGGCCGTGACCGGGCATGTTGATTCCTGCGAGAAGTGCAGGACGACGCTGGCCGAGCTCAGGAAGGTCGTCGAACTGCTCAGCTCGCTTCCGGCGGAGTCGTGCCCGCGGGTGGTCGCCGACCACCTGCGTGATGCGGTCATGTTGTCTTCCGGCAAGCAGGCCACGAGCGAGGCGCAGGGCGCAGCGCCCGTTGAGACGCCGAAAGCCGAGCCGGTGACGCACAGCTTCTTCCTCCGCTACAAGCACTTCGTCCAGATCGCAGTGGCGGCGGCCGCCGTTCTCCTGATCGTGCTTGGGAATGTCTTCATCTTTGACCAGCACAAGGAGCGGATCCCCTCGACCGAGACCGCCTTCGACCGCCGGGATCGGAGCAAGGAAACCCCGGCCGGCAAGGCGGGCGACCTCGCCAGCAAGGCGCCCGGCACCCTGGGCGAGATGGAGTCCAAAGACGGCGGCGTCGGGTACACCCGGGACCAGATCGGAAAGGGCGGCGCGCTGGAGGACGCACTGGGCCAGGTGCGGCAAGGTGAGTCGCAGTCTGAACAGCAGGTGAAGCTGGATGGCGTCGAAGAGGTTCAGAAGCTCGTGGAAGAAGAGCTCGGCAAGCTGGCTGCCGAGAAGGATCTCGAAGCGGGCAAAGAGGAGCATTTCGGCGGCCGGACGGGGGGCGGCGACGTCGCCCGGAACCGGCGGGCCGGGCAGGGCGCCGCGCCCGTCGTTGCGCTCCCGGTCCGGACCGTGGTCATCACCACCGCGGCGCGAGAGGCATCGCGTCAGCGAGTCGATGAGATCGTCCTTCGCACGCTCGGTGAAGCGCAGAAGAAGAAACTGGTGATCGCCGGCAAGCCTGCGGCGCCGTCGACCGTCGATGCGCTGGAGAAGAAGACCAAGGGCGGTGCGGATGCTCCGACGGAACAGGGTGAGGACGCGTCCCCGACCGGCGACCAGGTATGGGATGCGGACCGGCAGCCGGTCACAGGTCTCTCCTGGCAGAAGGCTGCCCCCGCAAAGCGCGCCTTGCGTGAGGCGAGCCCCGAGCCCGGCGACGGACAAGCCAAGTCCGGTGACAATGAGAACATCGTCCGAAACCTGGAAGAGAAGAGCGATGCATACAGTTCCATTGAGCCTTCGCCGGTCATATTCCTCGCGGTCGAGGTGAATGAGGCGGAAGCTGCCTTGATCATGGGCCGGCTCCACGCGGAGGCGCTGGTCGGCGCGGAGTTCGCCAGTTCGCTCGATGTCGTTCCCGATGACGAGATCGATTCGCTCGGCCGGTCGCTCGGGTTCATTGCCGGTCTGGAGGGCGCGGCGGATGCGCCCGGCGCCTCGCCGCAGACGGCTGGAGCGGGCGCTCCGGCGGAGAAGGCCGCGGGTGAGGAAAGTACAGTTGCGAGACGTGAGCTTGCGGACAAGGAAGGGGCCGGCGGCCTTGCCGGAGAAGCGAGCGGTCTGCCCGCGGTGCATGAGAGCGTGCCCGAGACGGCAGCCGGAGCCGATGAGTTCGCGAAGACGCCGGACTTCAAGGGGAAGTCCTCTGGCGATGAGCGGGGGGAGTCGCTTGTCGCAGATGAGACAAAGCCGGTCGGTGAAGCCTTGAAGGCCGATGCAGAGAAGCTGAAAAAAGAGGCGGAACTTCGCCTCCCGCCCGCCGAGCCGAAGCTGAGGCGCATGCGACTCGTCATCGTACTCCTCGAAAAGAGCGAGGCGCCGGCTAAATAGACCGGTCATCGGAATCCCGCCACCCGCGTCGTGAAAGACCAGGCTGATGGCATGGTACTCCATGTCTTCCGCTTCCTGGTTCTTCGGTTCTTCCGTTCTTCAGTTCCTTCGTTCCCCGGTCGCAGTCCCGCCGCGTCCATTCTTCGACGCTGCCCGTGGCAGCGGTTCTTGGTGATTTCGGCCGTGCCCGTCGCACGGTTTCTGCGCGCAAGGCTGCCGCGGGCAGCAAGACCCTCGCCATGGGCGGGGTAGAAATTCCACGGGGGCCACACCGGGATGCCCTGCTTTCCTTGAAACCTCGTTGGTCTTCTGGTAGACTGCGCTCCGCAATTGGCGGAGATACGATGAGAATCCTGTTGACCAACGACGACGGAATCGGCGCCGCCGGGCTGAAGGCCCTGCACGCGGCGCTCTCGCGCCACGCGGAAGTCTGGGTCGTCGCGCCACGCACGGAACAGAGCGCGATCGCGCACGCGATCACGTTGAAAACGCCTATCAGCGTCAGCGCCGCCGCGTTAGCTGAAGACGGGCGCGCCTATTCCGTTGCCGGGACACCGGCGGATTGCGTAAAGCTCGCGCTCTGTGCGCTAATGACCGCGCCGCCGGACGTCGTGGTCTCAGGGATCAACCACGGCGCGAATGCCGGCGTGAACGTCCTCTACTCCGGCACGCTGGCCGCGGCGGTCGAGGCCGCCTTGAACGGCGTGCCGGCGGTCGCGGCGTCGCTCGAGACCAAGGACCCGGTCGATTTCGCGCCGTACGCCGCATTGCTCGCGCCGCTTATCATGGAACTTGCCGGTCAGGCGATCGGCAAGATCGATATCTTCAACGTGAACTGCCCCTTCATCCCCGTGGCCGACATCGGCAAGCCGCTCTTCACATATCAGGCGTGTTCGGTGAACAGGGACACGGTCGACGCGCAGAACCTCGCGGACGGGTCGGTCGGCTACACCTTGCGAAGCACGCTGGTTCTCAAGGACTGTGCGACCTCGGACATCCTCGTCGCTCACACGGGGCGCGGCCGAGATGGAAAGCGCTCGCGACGAGACACGGTCGCATCGCTCGCGGGGGTGAGTCTCCCGCGGAAACCGGTGTCGGACATCGAGGCGCTGAGGAAGGGACACGTTTCCGTCACACCCATCTCGTTCGATAGGACCGACTATGGGAAACTCATCGAGATCGCGGGACAAGCGAGGAAGCGCCGGAGAACAGCGCGCTGAGTCGGGAAACCCAGCCCGCTGTCATTCCCGCGCAAACGGGAATCCACCAGCCTGTCATTCCCGCGTAGGCGGGAATCCAGCCTCTCACCATACCGGCACCGGCACCACGAACCCG
>JAVHLO010000093.1 GCA_031082105.1 Planctomycetota bacterium | reverse complement strand
ACTGCGGCCGGCGTCGAGAGGGGGTGATTCCTTCGTACATGGTGGGACTGGTACGCATGATTCCCAGGCCTTCGATGGCTTGCGACAGACTGTCAAGTTCGCAGCAACCACGCAGGAGGCAACCGGAGTGGTGACTTATTCCGTGAGGCGACGGCACTCCGCTGCGGCTAAGTGCCTTACTACAAACCTTCGTGAACATTGCGGGCCGGGGATCACGCATCCCCTCCCTCTGCTTCGTCGGCTTCAGCGCGTTCAGCGGGTTGTCCCGCTTCCTTCGGCGCGGTCGGTGGTTCCATTTCCTTGCGGAACCGAGCGGGAATTTGTACTATGCTGCGCATGAAAGTGCAGGAATGCGTCATCGTGCTCGACTTCGGCGCGCAGTACAGCCAGCTCATCGCGCGCCGTGTTCGGGAGGCGCGCGTCTACTGCGAGATCCTGCCGTACAACGCGCCGATCGAGGTCATCGTCGAGAGGAAGCCGAAGGGGATAATCCTCAGCGGCGGGCCGGCCAGCGTGTACCGGAAGGGCGCGCCGCGGCTCGACAGGCGAATCCTTGAGCTGGGCGTGCCGGTGCTCGGCATCTGCTACGGGCTCCAGCTTGGCGCGCTGCTGCTCGGCGGTAAGGTCGTCCGCACGCCGGGCCGCGAGTACGGCCGCGCAACGTGCGAGCTGGTCGACAAGAAGGACCTTTTTGCGGGGCTGCCCGACAGGCTCAGTGTTTGGATGAGTCACGGCGACCACGTCTCGCGCATCGGGCGCAGCTTCGACGTGCTCGCCCGGACGGAGAACGCGCCGTACGCGGCGCTGCGCGCGCGCCACATGCCGTTCTACGGCGTCCAGTTCCATCCCGAGGTGGTCCACACCCAGCTCGGCGCGAAGATCATCAGGAATTTCCTCCACCGCGTCTGCGGCTGCCGCGGAACGTGGAAGATGAGGTCGTATCTGGCGCAGTGCATCGCGGACATCAGGAACGAGGTCGGGGACAAGAAGGTCATCTGTGCGTTGTCGGGCGGGGTGGATTCCTCCGTCGTCGCGCTCCTCCTCCACGAGGCGATCGACGACAACCTCGTCTGCGTCTTCGTGGACAACAGTTTCCTGCGCCTGCACGAGGCGGAGCAGGTCGTGAAGACGTATCGCGACCATTATCGCATCAATCTGGAGTTCGTCGACGCCTCGAAGCGGTTCCTGCGCGGGCTCCACGGCGTGAAGGACCCCGAGCGGAAACGGAAGATCATAGGCGCCGAGTTCATCGCGGTGTTTACCGATGCGGTGAAGCGCTTGACCCGGGGCGCGGCGAGCCGCGGGGGCGCGCGCACAAGCGGAAAGGCGCCCGCGATCGAATACCTCGCGCAGGGAACGCTCTACCCTGATGTCATCGAGAGCCGATCGGTCTGGGGAGGGCCGACATCGGTCATCAAGACGCACCACAATGTCGGCGGGCTGCCGGCGAAGTTGAAGTTCAAACTGATAGAGCCGCTCAAGTACCTCTTCAAGGACGAGGTGAGGGCGATGGCGAAGGAGCTCGGGATGCCAGCCTCCATGTACAAGCGCCAGCCGTTCCCCGGCCCGGGCCTCGCCGTCCGGATCGTCGGCGAGGTGACCGCGCGGAGACTCGACCTTCTGCGCCGCGCGGACGCCGTCGTGACCGAGGAGATCGAGAAGGCCGGGCTCAACCAGGACCTGTGGCAGTATTTCGCCGTTCTGCTCCCAATCAGCTCCGTGGGAGTGATGGGCGACGAGCGGACATACGAGTACTGTGTCGCATTGCGGGTCGTCGAAAGCGTCGACGGAATGACCGCCGACTGGGCACGGTTGCCGTACGATGTCCTGCATCGCATCTCGTCGCGGATCACGAGCGAGGTGAGGGGCGTTAACCGCGTGGTGCTCGACGTCTCTTCCAAGCCGCCGGCGACGATAGAGTGGGAGTAGGCGATCGGTTGGGTCGGTTGCGATGGTTGTGTTCGAGTACGCAAATAGTCCGGGTTTCGCATGAGACTCTCGGTACGCATCTCCAATTGGATCCGCGCGCAAGTGAAGGGTGCGCGCGCAAAAGGGATCATCCTCGGCCTCAGCGGCGGGATCGATTCCGCGGTCGTGGCGGTTCTCGCGAAGCGCGCGGTGGGCGGGAACGCGCTCGGCGTCATCATGCCGTGTCACAGCGCTTCCGATGACGAGGCTGACGCGCGGCTCGTCGCGCGCAGGTTCGGGATCAGTACGCGCAAGATCGATCTGTCCCGGGCCTTCGACGCGCTCGCGAGTACGCTCTCGCGCAACGCCGGCCGGGCCGTGGCCGATTCCGCCGCGCGCCTGGCGATGGCCAACTTGAAGCCCAGGCTGCGCATGATCGTCCTCTATTACCTTGCGAACCGCATGAACTACCTCGTCGCCGGGACGGGCAACCGCGCCGAGATCTCGGTCGGGTACTTCACGAAGTACGGTGACGGCGCGGTCGATATCCTCCCGATCGGCAGCCTCTTGAAACGGGAGGTGCGCGCGCTCGCGGTGGAACTCGGGATCCCGGAGAAGATCATCACGAAGCCGCCGTCCGCCGGGCTCTGGCCCGGCCAGACGGATGAGGGCGAGATGGAGATCCTCTACGACGAACTGGACTCGATACTCGCCGGCGAAGGCGGCGACAAGGCCTCGGTCAGAAAAGTGAGATCCATGGCCGCTCGCTCGGAACATAAGCGCAGGATGCCGGCGGTGTTCAGGTAGGGGGGAGCAGGACATCAGGATATCAGGGGATCAGGGAATCAGGGGATGTGAGAGGGGAGGGCGAGGTTCCTGCCGAGCCGCATAGCTGTTACTACTTTGGTTAGGAGTCGGTCTTCATGCGATCCGCGAAAACAGGACCGGTATTGGCAAAACTCCAGGGGCTGGCAAAAGGGGTCGTGGATGAGATATTCACGCTCAAGAACCCCTCTGTCGCCGTGCCCACCAGGGCGCTTTCCAACGTGAAGTTCAACGAGAAGAAGTCCATCATCGAGCTCGGCAACGAGAAACAGAAGCGCTACTTCTTCAACGTCGGTCAGGCCCGGAAGTTCATGCAGACCTTCCTCATCGCGTCCGCCTGCAAGACCCTCATGGGCCAGAGGAAGACGACCTCAATCCGCGACCTGTACTATATGACCAAGCACTCCATGGGTGATTCGAACCAGAACACCTTCGACGAGCAGGAGGAGAGCGACCCGGTCATCGAGGACCTCGAGGTGATCGTGAATGCGCTGCGCGAGGAGCTGAACCTCTTCGCAAGCAACCGCGGCGCGCTCGTCGGAAACATCACGATGGTCGACAGCGGCGACACCATAAACTGCCGCAGGCTCGGTTCGGGCGGTTGGTCCATCCCGTCCATAGTCGAAGAGGACGTGGTCAAAATCAAGGATTCGGCCGCGAAGTTCATCCTGATGGTCGAAAAGGACGCCGTCTGGCGCAGGTTGAACGAGGATAAATTCTGGTCCCAATACAACTGCATCCTCATCCATGGCCAGGGGATGGCCCCGCGCGGGGTGCGCAGGCTGCTCCACAGGCTGGTCTCGGAATTGAAGATACCCCTCTACGTGTTCGTCGATAACGACCCGTGGGGGTTCTACATCTACTCCGTCATCAAGCAGGGATCGATCAACCTCGCCTACGAAAGCATGCGGATGGCCGTGCCGTCTGCGAAGTTCATCGGCCTCTCGTCGTTCGACCGCGAGAAGTACAGTCTTCCCGCGAACGTTACCATCAAGTTGGACGACACCGACCGCAATCGCGCGAAGCAGATTCTCGAGTACCCCTGGTTCCAGAAGAAGGACTGGCAACGCGAGCTGCATCACATGCTCAAGAGCGACGTCAAGCTCGAGCTCGAAGCGCTCAGCCATAAAGGGATCAGCTTCGTATCGGAGAAGTATCTGCCGGAGAAGCTGAAGAACAAGGAGTGGCTGGACTGAATGCGTACGCATGCACGCACGTACGCACGAACGAGGTTCCACCATGACAAAGATGTTCGGCACTGCGGGAATCCGCGGCCTGACCAACTTCGAGATGACGCCGCTGCTCGCGCTGAAGATGGCGCAGGTGTACGGTGACTACCTCGGCAACAAGGGCAAGGTCGCCGTCGGCCGCGACACTCGGTTCGGCGCGCACATGCTGTCCGACGCGGCCGCGTGCGGGCTCGTCTCAGCCGGGGTGAACGTCGAGGACTGCGGCACCGTCCCGACCGGCTGCCTTGCCACCTACGTCACGCAGAAGAAACTCGACGGCGCAATCCTCATCACCGGCTCGCACACCCCGCCCGACAGGATAGGCTTGATAGTCATGATGTCGGACGGCGCGTACGTCCCCGACCGGGTCGCGCGCAGCCTCGAGCGGATGTTCGAGGAGTACTCCACGCGCAGGTGCGTCACGCCGCCCGACAGGATCGGCTCGGTCGTCCCTGCAGACGCGCCGATCGAGCTGTACCGGAAGAAGCTGCTTTCGTGGGTCGATGCGAAGCTGATCGCGCGCGCGAAGTACCGCGTTCTCGTCGACCCCTGCAACGGCGCCGCGGCGCACGTGCTCACCGACGTGCTCCGCCGCGCAGGGTGCTCGGTCCTGGAGCTGAACGCGGAACCGTCGTGCATCCCGGGCCGCGCGCCGGAACCGCGCGCGAACGTCCTTGCCGCCACCGCGCGCGAGGTCGTAAAAAAAAGGTGCGACCTCGGCGTCGCAACGGATATCGACGCGGACCGCGTGCTCTTCATCGATGCGAACGGGCAAGTCCTTTCCGAGGACCTCGTCGGCGCGATCTTCGCCGAGGAGGAGCTCGCGCCGCTCCGGGATCGCAAGTGCGTCACGCCGATCAACTCCTCGGGGCTCATCGATCTCGTCTGCGCGAAGCTGAACGCAACGCTCGAATACTGCCCGCCGGGCCAGCCCGCGACGGTCGAGGCAATCAAGCGTGTCGGCGCGGCGTACTCATACGAAGAGTCGGGCAAGTACTATTTCTGCCGGCAGGTGCTCTGGTGCGACGGGCTGCTCGCGGCGTTGAAGATGCTGGAGATCATGGCGCGCAAGAAGCTGCCGTTGAGCGAACTCGGTGCGCACCTGCCGAAGTTCTACCAGGTGAAGCGGCTGGTCCGGTGCGAGGACTCGAAAAAAGAGGCGGTGATGGCGCGGACAGCGGAGATCTGGAAGAAGGAGGGGACGGAAGGGCGCGTAAAGGACGTCACAGTGGACGGGCTCAAGCGCGTCTACAAGGACAGCTCATGGTTGCTGCTCAGGAAGTCTGGGACGGAACCGTTGATCCGGGTCTTCTCCGATTCGATGTCGCCGGGCAGGTCGGAATCGCTCGTCGCGTTGGGCGAAGAGATCGTCCGCCGCGCCATCAAGCAAGCTGGCGGAAGGTGACCGCCGGCCGCGGTCGCTACTTTATGCAGACCGACCTCACTTCATCGATCGACGTCTGCCCGCGAAAGACCTTCGCAATCCCGTCCTGTTTCAGCGTTATCATCCCTTCCTTCACTGCGATCCTGTGAATCTCCCCGGCAGGCAGCTTCTTCGCCATCATCTGGCGGAGGTTGTCGGTCGTGAAGAGCAGCTCGTGGAGCGCCGTTCGCCCCTTGTACCCGGACTTGTGGCACTTCTCGCACCCGTTCGGATTCGCGGCGAAAGGGGTGGGCTTGCCATGCCCAAGAAGCACGTCGAATCCCTCGGGGTTGTCGTACTCGGGGCGAAGGTTCGCGACGAAATTCGCGTCACTGATCGGCTTCTTGCAGCCAGGACACAGCTTGCGCAGGAGTCTCTGGGCGAGAACGCCGAGAAGCGCGTCCGAGAACGAGTAGGGATCGAGCCCCATGTCGAGCAGGCGCGTCAGCGTCTCGGCGGCCGAGTTGGTGTGTAGAGTGCTGAAGACGAGATGCCCGGTCAGGCTCGATTCGACCGCGATGGCCGCGGTCTCCGTGTCGCGCATTTCGCCGACCATGATCACGTCGGGGTCGGCGCGCAGAAAGGAGCGAAGCGCCTCGGCGAAACCGAGACCCGCCTTCCGGTTGACCTGCATCTGCCTCAGTCCTTTCTGCGTGATCTCGACCGGGTCCTCCACCGTGAGTATCTTGACCTTTTCGTTGTTGATGTGACGTATTGCGCTGTGAAGGGTGGTTGTCTTGCCCGAGCCGGTTGGCCCGACGCAGAGGAACAGGCCGTAGGGATTCTCTATGATCTGCTTCACCCTCCGTTCGTTCTCGCTGCTGAAGTTCAGTTCCGAAAGCGGGATTGGCTTCTTGGAGGCCAACACGCGCAGCACGGCGTCTTCATTGCCCTCCGAGGTCGGGTATGTCTCGACCCTCAGCTCCAGGTCGTGCCGTCCCCAGCGTCTAAAGCTGATCTTGCCGGACTGCGCTTTTCGGCTATGTCAAGGCCGCACATTATTTTCACCCGGGAGACCACCGCTCTGCCGACGTAGTTCGGGAGCTCGGCCAGCGTCATCAGGTCGCCATCGACCCGCAACCTGATCACGAGATTGGAGTCGGAGCTCAATTCGAAATGGATATCGGACGCGCCCCGGTGAAAGGCGTCTTCGATGGCCAGGTTGACGAGCCGGATCACCGAACTGTCTTCCTCGCTGATTACCTTGTCCGGCACCTTGCCCCGGGCCAGTTCTTCTTCTTCCTTTCTGAGGTTCTCAGCGATCGTGTTGAACGACACGCCCGATGGCCGGACGCGGCCGAACAGGAGGTCGACACCCTCAATGATGTCCTCCGGGATGGTTACCACGAACGACACCGCAGCCGAGGGAAACATGCTACGAACATCGTCGCGCAGGTAGAGGTCAAGGGGATTCGCCAGCGCGACGACCAGCTTGTCGGCCTCCGCCACTACTGGGAGAAAGAGCCTGGACTTGAGCAGATCATACTTGTCCGCGAGTTTGTCGATCATGACGGCGGGCAGCGATGGGGGAGATTCCGTCAAGTCGTGCGATTTCATCTTGTGATGGTTTTCGAAGGCGGCCAGGATGCTCTTGCGCGGGACCTTGAAGGCGGACATCAACACAGAGGCGACGCTCTTGCCCGATTTCTCGGCGTGGGCGCGGGCGATCTCAAGCTGAATGCCCGAAATGGCGTTGTCTTCGATGAGCTTGTCGAATTCGTCTTTCTTGATCATGAGGTGTTCGAAGCTCGCAGCGTGAATCGTCGTCGCCGACATCAGGCTGCGGATGATCCTGCGGGCGTCCTCGTCCTCGGTGTCGAGTATCCGCTCCAGGTGCTGCTCCAGGATTCCGTCCTCCAGTTGCCTGGCCAGTGCTATTGCCCGCTTGTATGAGATGGGCTGCGCCGCGATCGTCTTCAGGTACGCCTGCATAACATCGTTCTCGGTGGCGATGCTGTCCCTGGTGACGGGGCTGTCCTGCTTCACATGCACCGCTTTCCGGCCCGCCTGTTCCTTCAGCCTTTCCATCATGTGAGCGTGACTGGCCTCCTCGGCCGCGAGCTTCAGCCAGAAACTCTCCTGTTGGGGAAAAGACTTGCTGAACGCCTCGTAGAGCCGCTTGATGAGGATCTCCCGATCCTGGAGAAGGGTGATGATATCGACGACGTACGGGATCGTGGCTTGTGACGGCATGGGACAGCTTCCTAAGAGAATACGTCTTTCCGGCGGCGGACTCAGTGTGAGGCCACACCCGTTCGGGGAAGGCCTTCCTGTGTGCCGGCATCATGGAACGGGCGGCATGATAGCTGAAATTTCATACAAATGCAACAATCCAGTAAGCGACGAGTTGAAGAGGCTGCCGTCGCCGCGCCTGCGCTCTGCTGTTGCTCGGCCGGGCTTCTAAGTTACTCTACGTAAATCCATCCGAATAGCTTTTCCGAGGACATTGGCAGTCCACAAGGTTACTCGGAAGAAATCACGCAAGGCAGCTTAGATGTCCTCAACTTCGATTATGTTGACACCGTTCGGCTTTCAGCGTATCCTATCCGGTATTGTTCGCGAATCAAGAAAGGCGCCCGCAGACTGTCCTTCCCCCGACCGAGGTCGGGGGGACTGACAAATCCATGGCTCTTCATGAACAGACCGGGCCAAATAGGTCCGACCATCCGGTGCCGGCTTTCAAAATCCTCTGTTTTTGGAGAAAGCGAATGCGCAGGATGCCCTGTCTCATTCTGTGTTGCGCGTCTTTGTGGTTCGGGACCGGCGTCGGCGCGCAGGAGAGCGAGTCGGCGTTCGTCGGGAAGAAGCTCACAGAGTTGGAGCTGGAGGACACCTTCGGCGCGAGGATCAGCGTCGAGGACTACCGCGGCTCCGTACTCGTCCTCCTCGGCGGGACGACCTGGTGAGGGGACTGCCAGGTCGAGGCCTGCCAGGTTGGCGGGCTCGTTGAGAAATTCCAGGGCAGGAACGTCTACTTCCTCTCCCTCGTCGGCGAAGAGGACCGCGCGGCGGTCCTCAACTTCCAGCGACACTACCGGCTCCCATTCCCCGCGCTCGTCGACGCGTGCGACCGCGTCCGGATGAACCTTTCAGTGCGCGGAATCGCCTGGGCGATGGTCATCGACGGCGAAGGCGTCATTCGCTATCACGAACCCGGACTTGTTGACGAGGAAGGCGGCCTCGACGCAATCAGCGCGGTTGTCAGCGAGTGCGAAAATAAAACCAAGTCCAGCCCGGAACTGGCTGGGGGACATACCAGGCACGGCGTCCGGTATCACCCGTCGTTGAAGAAGAAGATACCGGCGCTGATCGAGTCCGATCCGTGTCTCGCCGCGGATTCCAAGGGGAAGGTCTACCTCGCCTTCTGCCGCGGCAAGGAACTCGGGGCGGTGTTCCTCCAGGCTTGGGCCGGAGGCAAGATGGAAGGGGAGATCATGTGCAGCCGGATGACGAAGCTCGAACATGACAACCTCTCCCCCTCGCTCTGTGTTGACGGCAAGGGGATCGTCCATCTGGCCTGGACGACCTGTGGGGTGGAAAAGTACCAGGTCTGTGTGGCTCGACCTGCCGGAAACGAAGGCGAATACGGCATGGAGCAGGTGACGGAATGCGACGACGACGCGATGGCGCCGAGGCTCGCGGTCGATTCGTCGGGCAAGGTGCGGCTCACGTACTACGCCTGGAACGAATGGAAGAAGGGCCTCTCGCGCGACCGCGAGGTCTTCCTGTGTGGATACGACAGCGGCACGTGGTCGAAGGCGGTCCAGTTCAGTCCGACGAGTGTACCGGAATACGAAGACCACACGGACCCCGCGATCTGCGGGGACGGGCAGGGCGGGATGTGGGTTGCCTGGAGCTGGGACTATCATGGTACGCTGCCAGAGGGGAACATCGCGGCGGAGCCTTCGATCTTCGCGCGACGCGTAGGCGCGGACGGGAAGCCTGGCGGGCTCGTCTGCGTCGGCACGAAGGCGCCCGAGGGCAAACGCGCGCGCGATTTCGCGCCGGCGATTGCCACCGCGCAGGATGGTTCCGTCTGGTGCGCGTGGGACAACCTCCACTACGGCAGCCTTGGATTCGGGTCGAAGGCAATATTCGTCGCGAAGATCGACACTGACGGTTCGGGCGACCACATTGAGTTGGCCGCCTCGAAAGAACAGATCGGCCCGGCGGTCCTGGTCGGTTCCCTCACCCTTTGGGAGAGGGATAGGGTGAGGGCCGTCAAAACGCCGCGTGACCTGATAGCTTTCTGGGTCTCCCGCGAAAAGAAAAACCCCGGCATCCGCTATCGCGCCCTGAAAGCCGGCAAATGGTGCGAGGAGAAGACGATGCTCATCGGCGATTTCCGCGGCCTCGCGGCGTGCTGCGACTCGAACGGCGTCCTCTGGCTCGCCGTCTCGCGCGTCACGCCGGAAGGGTGGAAGGTGGAACTGGTGGAAGGGAAGATTGACTGAGCTGCGTCAGAGAATGTCCTCTGAATGGCGTTTTCAAAAGTGTTGGTCGACCGCAGCGAGTGAACGCGGATTCCACGGATTGAGGCGGATTTCGAACGGACGCCGACCCCGAAGAGGTCGTACAACGGAAGATACGATGACGTGTTGGCGTACGCGATGCCCCGCAGGGGCACGCCATGAGTAGCCGTGGGTTTTCCGTCGCAGCGGGACAACCCACGGCTACTGACAGCGCTCCCCTTCGGGGAGCCCGGGCGGCCGTGCCGGACTGCCGTTTTGGGGAGGATTGTCGTTTCCGATTCGGGCGATATCGTCACGGGGCCGCGCGCCGTACGACCCATTCGGGAAGCCCGCTACGTGTTCTTGGA
>JAVHLO010000092.1 GCA_031082105.1 Planctomycetota bacterium | reverse complement strand
GAACTGCAGCACGAGTATCGCCGGAGCCAGGCCGAAGCTGATGGCGTCCGAGAGAGAATCGAGCTGGCCTCCAAACGCGCTCATACTGCGCGTCATGCGCGCTACTTTGCCGTCGAGCGCATCGAAGACCATCGCGAGGAGCACCATCCAGGCGGCCTTCTCGAATTTCTCGTCGGCCGCAAACGCGATCGACGCGAACCCGCAGATCGTGTTGCCGAGCGTTATGAGCGCCGGCAAGATCGCAACCCGACTCACTCTTGGACGTTTGGTCTTGCTCATTTTTCATTTCTCATTGGCCATTTGTCATTCGCCAGTGGCCACTTGTCATTTGCTATTGGTCATTGTCCATTCCTCATTCGTCGTTGTCCCGCCCGAACCGCACAAGGCGAATGATAAATGACAAACGATCAATGTCAAATGATCAATGCTCGAACCTGCCCAGCACCGTCAACCCTGCCTTGACCTTGTCGCCGACCTTCACGGCCGGGGTGAAGGCCGCGGTTACGGGCACGAGGAGCTCGAGTCGCGAGCCGAATTTGATCATCCCGATCCGCTGGCCTTGTTCGAGCGTGTCGCCCGGCTTGCAGGCGCAGACGATCCGGCGCGCGACCGAACCCACAACCTGCCTCACGCCCACACGGACCCCGCGCGGGGCCGCGACGATTCCCAGCAGGTTGCTTTCGTTTGATATCCGCGCCTGCTCGCTCATCGCGTGGCGGTACCCGCCCGGCCTGTGCCGCACGTACTCAACCGTCCCCGCGCACGGCGCGCGGTTGACGTGCACGCTGAATATGCTCATGAAGACGCCGATGCGCAGGGCTTCGCCCTGGATGAACTCGAGTTCCTGCACCGGGCCGATATCCGCCACCGTTCCGTCCGCGGGGGAGAGGAACGCGTCCGCATCGGCCGGCGGCTTCCGGTCCGGATCACGAAAGAAGACGAGCGGAAACACCGCCGCCATCGCGGGTATCCACCACCCGGCCGGAAACAACGCCAGCGACAACAGGGTCACGCTCCCGAAACCCAGCAGGCATGAAAGCCATTCGCGTCTGCCGTATGGTGTCAAGCGCATCCTGTGACCTCTCTCATGCCGCCCCCCAGGATACTGAGTCCACAAGATCTGAAACGAGATTCAAGATCTTGACGGCCCGGAAACCGCCAAGACGCCAAGGAAATCAAGAGAACGCGAGGATTCTCGCGAGTTTCCAGCGTGTCCGGGCCACGATTCGTCCCGCCGAAGGCGGGACAGCGACTGAACGAGACTTGTACGAGACTGGGAGTTCTGTCGTCTCGTCAGAGTCTCTTGAAGTCCCTGTTCCAGTATCCGGTCGGATTCTGCTTCTTTGTGATTCTCGGCGTCCTTGGCGCTCCTGGCGTCATGCCGGTTCATTGGGCTCTCGGGGTTGTCCGCCTCGGGCGGATCCGCTGAGGCGGAAAGGTTTACTTCGCTGCGGCTCGCAATGACATGAAAAACACGCATCTGTCACGATACTCGCGAGCAAATGCGGAGTAGGACTACTCGCTACATGCTATAGTCGGCGGCTTCGACTTGCCGATAGAGAAACTGGGAGGCGGTGCTCAGCCCGGCAGGGCGGGGGAGCGTCCTGAACCGGGGGTCCGCCGCGGTCCGTGTGCATGCGCGTTCGCGCCATGACGGGGTGATGCTAGCATTTCAAGCGTATCCTGTCAAGGATTGAGACGCGAAATTGCTTGACTTGGCGGCGTAGATGGGTATTAATGAGTAGGAGAGTTCGACCGATGACTCCAACTGCATCGCGTTGCGCGCCTCTTGCGGGCCCGCGTGGCGACAAGTTCATCGTGGTCGGCAGTTTCTGCTTCTGGCTGCTGGTCTTCGGCGGCGTACTCATCTTCCTGCTGGCCACGACGGCCGCGGCGCACTCGAAGAACAAACGGCTCGAGGGCGAGCTTTCGACGCTGGAGTCGGAGATCGAGACGCTCGAAGATGAAAATGTCAGGCTGGCTGCCGAGCGGGAGGCGCTCCGTACCGATCCCGTCTACGTAGAGAAAATACTGCGCGACGAATTCAAGCTCGTCGCGCCGTCAGAGAGGGTGGTCGTGCCGGACTAGAACGAGTAGCGGGTAGCGAGTAATGAGTAGCGAGGGACATGCCGCTCACTACTCACTACTCGCTGCTCACTACTGCCAAGGTGCTCCATGGCCGAGGTTCTTGACCAGAACGAAGTCGATGCATTGCTCGCCGCCGTGGGCGAGGGTGAGGTCGAGGTCGAGGTCGAACAACCCGTCCCGGTCGGCGGCCGCGTCGCGGTCTACGACTTCAAGCGGCCGGAACGCGTCTCCAAAGAACAGATTCGCGCCCTCGAGACCCTGCACGAGGTCTATGCGCGCAACCTGGGTGCCTTCCTCTCCGGCTACTTGCGGACCATCGTCGAAATCCGCGTCGAGACCGTGGATCAGCTCACCTACTCCGAGTTCCTCATGTCGTTGCCGAACCCCACGTGCTTCAACCTCCTCACGTGCGAACCGCTGGAAGGCAACATGATGCTCGAGATAAACCCGTCGATCGTCTTTCCGCTCATAGACCGGATGCTGGGCGGAGGCAAGCTCGGAACCACCGTGCCGGAGAGGCCGCTGACCGATATTGAGTGGCGTCTCGTCGGGACTATCATCGACAAGGCGATCGAGCATCTCAAAACGATGTGGAAGAATGTAAAAATCATCGACTTCAAGGTCGGGGCCAACGAGTCCAACCCGCAGTTGATCCAGGTCGTGTCACCCAACGAGCTTGTGGTTCTCGTGGCGCTGGAGATATCGGTTGGGACGAGCAAGGGGATGATGAACCTGTGCATCCCGTTCACGGTCATTGAACCGATCGTCAGCGAGCTGACTCCGCACACGTGGTTCGGCTACGCCCGAAAGGGCGGTGCGCAGGACCTGTCGGGCCTGGTTCTCGATGCCGTGCGCGAGGCGACGCTCGATGTGTCGTGCGTGGTCGCGGAAAGCCAGCTTTCCGTGAGGGACTACCTGAGTCTCGCGCCGGGCGATATCATCGATCTCGAGAAGCCGGCGAACTCGCCGATCACGGTGCTTGTGGAGGGTCAGCCCAAGTTCGTTGCGACGATGGGTTCCTACCGGCGGCATGTGGCCGTGAAGATCGCGGATGGTCTGGAGTCGGTCGGGACGTAGGCCGGCCGTGGACTTGAGACGGACCTTAAGTACCGGATTCAACAGGACGGGCTACGCCATGACGGAAAAAAACAATTCCAGCGCATCCGCGCAGCCTGCGGCGGAGTCGGGCGGTGACAGGGAGAAGAAGCCGGGGCGGCAGGTTAACGTCGAGCAGGTACTTGACATCCAGGTGCCCGTCGTTGCGATACTCGCGCAGAAGGACATCACGTTGCGGGAAGCGCTGCAACTGACGGTCGGGAACGTCATCCAATTCGAGAAGAGCATCGAGGAGCCGATCGATCTGCTGGTGAACAACGTCGCCGTCGCCAACGGAAACACCGTGAAGGTGGGCGAACGTTTCGGCCTCCAGATACGCGAGACCGCCGGACCATCGGCCGCCGTAAACGCGCTTGGCCCGAGACGAGGGTAGAGGATTTTGGGTTCTAGATTTCGGATTTGGGATTTGGGATTTTTGGGCTGCTGACGTTCGAAGTGGGACCTGTGGCACTGCAATCCACAATCCAAATTCTAAAATCGCATGAGCATGCCATTTTCAAGCTCGAAATCGATCATCCGCCAGTCGAAAGACGTGGCCCATCAGGAGGTCCTCGGCGAGACGGTCATCGTCGTTCCCCGCAAGAGGACCATCCATCTGCTCAATGCGGTCGGCACGGCGATCTGGAGAGCGGCGAAAAACGGCACAACCGTGCGCGCGCTCGTCGACGACATGGTCAAGCGCTACCGCGTCCGGCGCGCAGCGGCGGAAAAGGACTGCCTGCAGTTCATCAAAGAGCTCAAACGCAAGGGGATCATCGTCGTTGAGAAGAGCTGAGCTGCCGCAAGTGAGTACGCAACCATGAAGAGGGATAAATCCCAATGACCAAATCCCAGATCCCAACATAGTCCCAAATTTCAACTACCAACAGGAGCTAAGCTGCCACAAGGAATTCCACAAGGGGAGACAAGATGATGAATCACTTCGGTTTGGGATTCAGGATTTGGGAGTTTCTTGGGATTTGGAGGTTGGGATTTGGGTTTTTGTCGGCAATGTGCTCGGATTTGTGTCTGAGACAGGCTCCTTGCCGCCTGGTTGAAAACATTCTTGAGTCAGCTTAGCCCGCACTATTCGCGAACCTTCGCGCGAGCCGACAGTTCGTAGTGTCCCCGACATCCGTCGGGGAGCGACTGCCCAACGACTGAAGTCGTTACTACGAACTCGGGCATTTTGCCGGAATCTTCGCGAATATGGCACAGTCGCCCTGCCGGACCGTTCAAAGACATTCCGAGTTTCTGCGATTCCGTGTCCCCGAAACCGACGTCGGCTGTCGAAAACAACGTCAGACAACAGTTGACTTTTGTGGCAAATCCGACCTTATCGATGAAGCGCATTCCAGCTCTCACACAGTGCGTCGATGATTCGCAGTTCGAACCGGGGCTGATGACCGAGATAATGCGGCGCGCCGCGTCGAGATATCATCTGTTGTCGGTCTTGGTGGAACTCACGCGCAAGTGCAACCTGCGCTGCATCCACTGCTATGCATCGCGGTCTCCAGGCAGGCCAGAGCTCGGCGATTCGGCGCTGACCGCGCTGCTTCGAGAGCTGCGCGCGCTCGGCGTGCTCCATCTGACGATATCGGGGGGGGAACCGACGCTGCGGCCGGCGTTCAGAAACGTGGTTGAATCGGCGGCCGCCGCGCAGTTCTCCGTCTCGATCCTCTCGAACGGCACCGCCCTGGACAAGGCGAGATGCCGGTGGCTCGTCGCATGTCCGCAACTGGCGAAGGTTGCCGTGAGCCTGTACGGCGCGACTTCGCGGACCCACGACGCGATAACTCGCGCGCGCGGCTCGTTCCGCCGCACCGTCGCGGGCGTGGAGAGGTTGGCCGGACTGGGCAAGGAAGTCCTGCTGAAGTTTCTCATCATGCGGCCGAACCTGCGCGAGGCGGAGGGGATGTTCGACCTCGCGCACCGGCTTCGATTGCCGTTGCAGATCGACACCGTCATGACGGCGCGTGACAACGGCGACCGCGCGCCGGTCCGGCTGCGGGTCGGCGATGAGGACCAGCGCCGAATCTTCCGGCTTGTGCGGGCCGAGCAGCTCTCGCGCGGCGAGGTGGGATCTGGAATCCGGAATCCGGAATCCGGAACCCAGCAGCCGGGATCCGCAATCCTGAGGCCGGAAACCAGGGTCCAGAATCCGGAAGCCGGAAATCGGAAGCCACATTCAGCAATCCAAAATCAGAATTCTAAAATCCAAAATCGAAAGCCCGCAAGCCGCAATCTGAAATCCGAAATTGTCTCAGACGGGGGCCCGCTCTGTTCCGCCGGCGTCTCCTACTGCTCGATCAACGCGTACGGCGACTGCTACGCGTGTCCGCAGACACCGGTGTCGCAGGGGAACGTGCTCGAGAGGCCGCTGGCGGACATTTGGCGGCACGGGAGGCTTCTCAACCGGCTTCGCCGCCTGAGGTTTTCTCAGCTCACCGGATGCCGTTCATGCCGGATCACGGCGTACTGTCGGCTCTGTCCGGGCCTTGCGCTGATGGAAGAGGGTGACATCCGCGCGCGGTCGGAGACGTGTTGCAGGCAGGCCGAGCTATGGCGGGAGGTGTGCGAGGAGCCTTCGGCGGGCAGGCCGTGGGCGGAAGGCAGTAGGCAGTAGGCAGAAAGCAGAAGGCAGAAGGCAGGAGGCAGAAGGCAGGAGGGGTGGACGGAAGGGCGGCGAGGGGCGTATTTCGCGGAGGAAGAAGGACCTGTCATCCCCGCGCAAGCGGGGATCCAGTTCAAGGCGGGAACCGGCCGTGCCCCGGCTTCCTGTCATCCCCGCGCAAGCATTCCCCCGATCACGATCCGGGGCGTGGGTCAAATCCCGCCGTCTGAGTTCAATCGGACCCTCCGAAAGTCATCCCAATTTTCGCGCAGTTTTCCCTTGCTTTTCTGCGGATGATCGCTATAATTATTTGTAGGTAATGGCGTAGCTGCGGTTGTCGCGAATATAGAAGATGGCATTTCGCGAACGGTGGGGGTGCGCCCCATGCCGATCTTCTTGTGCCCGCAGGAGTGTCCTGTACCGCAAGGCAGTGCGACGGATTGCGACACTTCTGTTACTGTGTCGGCGGGGATGACAGAGAGGGTATGTGTTTTGAAATCTCCGGAGATGATCCGCTGATATGGGCCACCTGCTTCGGTATGATTCCGTGTGAGACGGTGTCTCAGGCCGGAAGAACAAGCGTGCCTTTCGATTTCGGAGAATTCGAATCATGATTCAATCTGCCGGTATGCGCTGGAGAAGGCCTGTGGGTCGCGCGCCAGCCCGGGGCCGCAAGCGCGTGTTGTACTCGGTCGCTGCGGCGTGTCTGTTCCTCCTCACGGCGAATTCCGCATTCGCTCAGGCGCGTACGTGGGTGGCGGCCGGGAGCGGCAGCTGGGGCACGGCGGCTAACTGGTCAGGTGGGAATGTGCCCAACACTGTGGGCGAGTGGGCAGTCATAGACCCTGCGGTGGCACTGACTGTCACACAGGATGTGGCGGGTTTGACTGTGGGCGGAATCTACGTCGGCTCAAACGCGACGCTGCTTTCCGGAAACGGCAGTTTCGATGTCGGCCGGAGTGATGCCAGTGGCGGTCCTCCGATGGTAGGCGGAGCTGCCGGTGTGCCTGCAGATGTGCCGAATGGCGTCAAGCATCACTTCTTTGTGAAGGGCACATTCTGCCACGCCGATGGGATAAGCAACCTCAACATCCGTGTCGTAGGAAGCGGCACTCTGGGTGGCACGATAACGACAGAAGCGGATTCCGAGACACGCTATCGGTTCTGCAACCTCCGCTGCCAGAATACCGGAGGTACGCAGACGATCGAGCTTGCTGCGACCATCACGGTGGGGAGGATACTCGACCTCGATGAAGGAGGAACTCAGGTCACTGCAACTTCGGACGGCCCTGAGCGCACCATACAATTGAGGCGAAGCGGCGACCCCATCAACGTCATCGCCGGCTGCACCATCGACAAGATCATCCTGCATGTCGACCCGCCGGCGAGCTACACGACGGACGGCCAGAGCGTGGACTTCGGGACCAACGTCACCGTCTACTCGCTCACTGTCTCCCGGAGTTCAGGTGAGGGCAGAACCAACGTCCGCGACCTGCCGCGAATCCTCAAGGACTTTCAGATCGACGCTGGAGCCGCCGTGCAGGTATTGACAGCGCAGACGAACTGGGAAGTGGGGAACGACTGGATAAACTACAGCACGGGAAACACCGCAGGAGTAACGAGATACCCCGCATTCGCGGAGGTCGACACGACTCACTTTGTCACGTTGAGCGGTACCTACGACGGCAGTTCACTCATCGGCGGCACACGCCCCACCATATTCCAGAATCTGACCATGTCGCTGGGCGGCCAGTCGGTCTCGTTGGGTGACGGAATCGTCGAGAACAGCACAATCTACTATGGCCCCAACCTGACTGAGGTGGCCGACTACTCCGCGAGAGTCAACGTGCAGTTGAAAGTCGACGGCGGAATCCTTCAGAGCGAGACCTCGGCACAGACGCGGACCATATCATGCAGGCGCGCGGCGGCAGACCCGCTCGTGGTGAGCGCAGGATCCGTCATCAGGGAATCGGCGCAGATCGCCCTTACGGCAGGAACCGGCGGCACATACAATCTGACCCAGATTGCCGCGCCTTTGTATCATCTGAGAGTCGCACCGACCGCCGCAGTCGTCTATGCCCCGCAGGCTGCCCTAACCGTCAACGGCAACCTCGCGATTGCCACCGGGAATGCGGAACTCAGGATGGCCGCCAACAACCTGACGATCGGAGGGACGACGACGATCTCCGGCATCGCCGGCGCAATGCTTTCGGCCACCTCCGCGACGATCGAGGCCAACGGGCGCGTCACGGCAACTGCGCCGGGCGGCATATCGTTCGGGGCCGCAGGCACCGGCACTCTGCGCCTCAAGGGCGGGTCTACCGGCGCGAACGCGAACACACTCGGTACATTTGTGCCCGGCGCCGCGGGTGTCGGCGGAAGCACGGTCGTATATGAAAACTCCGCATCGGACCAGGCCGTCTATGATACGACCTATCGAAATCTGCGAGTGAACAACAACGGCATGAAGGCGCAGATTGACTACAACATCACGACTGCAAAGATAGAACGGCTCCTCATTGCCGGCTCCTCCATCTGCGAAATGATGCCCACACGCACCTTCGACATGTCGACGAAGACCGTGACGTTCGAAACGGGCAGCTCGGGCCGGGTCATACTCCGCAACACTGTCGCCGCGGGCGGGCTGGGCACCTTTGCCGCCGCCAACGGGACCGTGCAGTACAGCGCCGCTGTCGCCCAGACCGTCGACAACAAAAACTACTACAATCTCCACATCGGCGACACGACTGAGAACGCGACGGTGACCGCCGGGTTCAACATCACCGGCGCGAACCTCGGCAACGAGCTGCGGATCGCCGGACCCGCCGTACTGAACGTAACGGGCTCGTTCGACGCGACGAGCCGCACCGTCATCTTCTCACCCGGCAGCGCGGGCAGGCTCAGGCTCGGCTCGGCGGTCACGTCATTGGGCACGTTCACTCCCGCGACCGGCACGGTGGAATTCTACCAGGCCGCGGCGATGAACCTGCCCAACACCGCCTACTACAACGTGGATATCGGCGATACCGTCGGCGCGACGAACGCGAACATCTCCGCGGTTTTCAACGTCACCTCCACGACCGTCGGAAACACGCTACGCATCCTCAGGACATCGACCTTCACGGCCGATGCGGGCTTCGATCTCGGCTCGGGCGCGTCGACCCGCAACCTCGTCTTTGCGCTCGGCTCGGCGGACGGCCGGCTCGTGCTCAAGGGCGCCGCTACGAGCCTCGGAAACCTGACTTCGGCGTCCTCGACCGTCGAGTACAACGGGACGACGCTGGACCAGACCGTTGTCGCGCCGGTCTCAGGGAACTACCGCAACCTGACGATCAACAACGGCGCGCGCATGGCGACGATCGGTTTTGGCGTGAGCAACACGACCATCGGCGATGGGCAGGCGACCGCCACACTGGAGCTGCAGGGGACGTCGACGCTGCAGTGCACAAGTGGTTTCTCGCTTGGCGCGCCGCTCACCCGGACCGTCACCTTCGGCGCGGGCGGGACGGGTACGCTCGTCTTGAACGGCGGAACAACCATCGATCTCGGTACCACCTTCACCGCGGGCAATGGGCGGGTGAAATACACGAATTCGGCGGCTGGCCAGACCATCGGCGCCGCGGACTACTATAACCTTGAGATCGCGAACGGGACGCAGCAGGCGGTCACGCCCGGCGGGTACAATATCACGACGACGAGCGTCGCGAACGAACTGCGCATCACAGGCGGTGCGCGGTTCCGGGTGGACGGCTCTTTCGACCACACCGGCCTTCCGCTCGTATTCACGGGCGCAGGCGAACTCCGCCTGCGGGGGCTGGTGACCTCTTTTGGCCCTTCGCCCAGCTTCGCGCAGGGCACGATCGTCTTCAACGATGCCGTCGCCGGCCAGGACATACCCGGCGGCTATACGTTCTACAATCTGACCATCGACAAGGGGGCGGGCATCGTCGCAACTGCCCTGGGCAGTATCACGGTCTCGAACCTGCTGACTCACTCGGTCGGGACCCTTGCCGTGGGCGCCAACACACTCACGGTGCAGGCTGGCGCGCCGACGGCGGTCATCGCAGCGCCTGTCACGGCATCCACGGGGACGGTTAATTTCGACGCCGATGTAAACCTTGCCGGCGGAAGCATTGCCTTCTCTGATGCTGGAGTGCTCGAGTTCTCGGCAGGCGTGAGCGGTTTCACGACCTTCACGAAAGGGACGAGCACGGTTCGTTACAATGCCTCGGGCGTCGACCAGACCATCTGCCCGTTGAGCGGCGCGAACGGCTATCATCATCTCCAGGTCACGATGGGCAGCGGGCGCACCGTCACACTTTCCGGTGTTGCCGAGTGCGGCGGAAACGTGATCCATTCCGGTGGGACTTTTGCCGTGCAGCCCGGTGGCGACCTGCGCGTTGACGGCGCACTCACGACTTCCGCGCAGTCGTTCACCTTGACCGGAACCGCTTTGTTGAAATTGAAGGGCTCCTGTGCGATCAACTCTGGCGGCAGATTCGCAAC
>JAVHLO010000091.1:9183-10357 GCA_031082105.1 Planctomycetota bacterium | reverse complement strand
CAACGTCGGCATCGGCACGATCAACCCCACCCAGCTCCTTTACGTACAAGGCAACACCACCATCAACAACGGAGCGCTGGTGATCAGCGGCGGCATCGATATGCAGATCACGGGCTCCAGCCAGCTTGAGGGGTACGGCGGTTCCGCTGCCGCGCCCGGCTATGCATTCTTCGGCGACGACAATACCGGCGTCTACCGCGCAGTGGCGGACACACTCGCGTTCAGCACCAACGGCGCGGCGGCGATGACCGTCACGTCCGTGCAATTGGTGGGGATCGGGACCGCAACTCCCTCCTCGGCGCTGCACGTGAGTCCCGCAACGGGCCTGACACTGGGACTCGATGCGACGTCGCCCACGGCAAACACGCCCGGCAGGATCACGCTCGTGGGCGCCGGCGACAACGCGTTCACCACGGTGATCATCGCAGGCACGCAGACGGGCAACGTGTCGTACACGCTGCCGGTCGACGACGGCAACGCGGGCCAGGTGCTTTCGACGGACGGCGGCGGCACGCTCTCGTGGGCTGCGGGCAGCACTCCCGGCGGCGCGAACGGCGCAGTGCAGTTCAACAACGCCGGAGTGCTTGACGGCGACACCGCGAACTTCTATTGGGACGACGGCAACAACCGGCTTGGGCTCGGCACGAACGCGCCCTCGTACCGGCTCCATGTGGTCGGCGACGGGATCTACTGCAACAATTTCATCTCCGGCTCCAGATATCCGGCGAACACCGACGGGACCATTGCGGCCGCGGCGTTTGCCTGGGCCGCCGACGACGATACCGGCATCTACCGGCCGGCCGACAACACCCTCGGTTTCGTGACGAACGGCGCGGAGCGCGCGCGGATCGACAGCGCCGGCAACGTCGGCATAGGCACGAATGCGCCGGCCGCGCCGCTGGAGATCAAGAACAACGTTGGCGCACCCGGCGCAAAAATACTCCTCACCAGCAACATCAACACGAGCATAAACAGCGACCTCGAACTCGTGCTGAGCGGCGGCGAAGGTCCGTACGGTGCGAACTGGAAGAACATCATCTTTAAGACGAACAGCACCGAGAAGGCACGCATCAACAACGACGGCAGCCTCGGTATCGGCGACGCCTCGCCCGTGTCGATGCTGACCGTTGGCAACGGCGATCTCTTCCAGGTCAATTCCTCGGGCAACATGGTG
>JAVHLO010000091.1:0-9173 GCA_031082105.1 Planctomycetota bacterium | reverse complement strand
GTGAAGATCAACAACGTCGCCTACTCCTGGCCCGGCGGCCAGGGTGGCGCGAACACGTTCCTTCGCAACGACGGATCCGGCAGCCTCACCTGGGCCGCGGGCGCCGCCGGCACGCCCGGTGACGACAACGGCGCGGTCCAGTTCAACAACGCGGGAGCCTTCGGAGGTGACGACCAGAATTTCTACTGGGACAACGCGAACAAGTACCTCGGGATCGGCACCGGCGCGCCGCTGGCGGGGGTGCTCCACGTGAAGGGCTCGCTCGACCCGCTCGTATTGGTCGATGCCACCGGCGGCGGTATCGGAGTGGTCAGGTGGGCGGTCAACGGCACGGGCAAGTGGGGATGGTGTTTGAATGACGTGGTCGGCGCCGAATTCACGCTCTGGCATTTCGAGGCGCCTGCCCAGAGCTACATCACTGTCGGTGCAAACGGCAAGGTGCTTCTTGCGCCGACGTCCGGCAGTGTGGGGATCGGGACGAACAACCCCGGCGGCGGGACAGGTTCCCCGGTGCTCAGCATCGCGAGTACCGCCACCGCCCCGACCGCGGTCGTGGGTGTCAGTCACATCTATACCGTCGCAGGTGAGGGATGGTGGATGGATGGCGGAGGAAACACGACCCTGCAGACCCCGCACGATCCCGAGACCGGCGAGTGGATATTCTTCTCGAAGAACGTCAAGACGGGCCGCGTCGTCAGGATCAACGTGGAACAGTTGGTGAAGGAAGTGGAGCGGCTGAGCGGCAAGCAGTTCATGACCGAGACGTTCGAACAGAAGGAGGAGTAGGATCCTGAGTCCACGATTATCACAAGGTCACGGATGATCCCGACAAGTTGAACCTCGGCGGGCTTGCTTCGATTGTGGTATATGTCAAGAAGCTCATCGACCTGCTTGATGCGATGAAGAGACTGAGCGCGCCCAGCCAGCCTCGTCAGGCAATCGACAAGCCAGCCGCGTCGAGTGATTGAGGAAAATGAGGTGACTGTTCAAAGGACGACACCAGGCCAGCCAGACCACCGGTGCGTGTTCGCATGTTTGTGCGTCCTGGCCGGCCTGCTTGCCGCCGCGAGCCCCGTCTTCGCCCAAGCCACCGGCTACGATGCCGCGTCGGCAAGCTACCGGCTGCGACAGGCGCTCGACGACGGCGGCAACGTCGTGGACGGCGTGGACTGGTACGACAGCAGCGCTTCATATCGCGGCTATCACGCGCTCGGTCAGCCGACCACCTACTCCTTCGTGTCCAGCCCATCGTACAATCTCGGGCCGGGGCTCCTGTACCGGATATTCGACGGAATACCGATGCAACCGACGATCAACTTTGCGCCGCCCGCGTTCACGTTCAATGCGGTCCAGGGCGGACCGAACCCGCCCAACCAGAACCTCTCCATCTGGTCGACGCCGAACGGGTCTACCCTCAACTGGACCGTCTCAGATGACGCGGCCTGGCTCACCTTGAACCCGCTGACGGGCACGTCGTTCGGCGAGGTCGACCTGGTGGCGCTTTCCGTCGATATCACCGGCCTTGCGCCGGGCACGTACAACGCCACGATCACCATAACCGGCGTCGGCGCGGCCAACAGCCCGCAGACAGTCGCGGTCCAATTGATCGTCGCAGCCGTCGGCGGACCCGTCATCAGCTACACGCCGAACAATATGACTTTCCAAGCAGCCGAGGGCGGCGCCAACCCTCCTGCGCAGTTCCTCCAGATCTGGAACGGCGGCACCGGCACGCTCAACTGGACAGTCACCGACAACGCAACCTGGCTGTTCGCGGATCCGTCCTCGGGCAGCTCCAACGGTGAGATCGACCCCGTCGCAATTTCCGTCAACATCGCCGGCCTGCCCGCGGGTAACTACGTCGCTCAGATCACGATCACGGCGCCCGGCGCGGCGAACTCGCCGCAGGTGGTGAACGTCACGCTCCAGATCTTCCCGGCGGCGCAGCCGCTTATCGCGAACAGCCCCGACTCGTTCACTTTCTCCGCCATGGAGGGCGGGGCCAATCCGCCCCAGCAGACGATGTCTGTCTGGAACGGGGGCGGCGGCACACTCAACTGGATCGTCGGAAGCAGCCAGGCCTGGCTCACGCTCGCCCCCATAGCCGGAAGCTCGACCGGCGAGCATGACATCGTAGTGCTCAGCGTGAATATCGCGGGGTTGCCGGCCGGCACGCACGTGGCCACGATCTCCATCGTCGACCTCGGCGCACCGAACAACCCACAAGACGCAACCGTGACGTTGACCGTGGTCGGCCCGCCCGGGGGCGGCCCGTTGCTCCAACACACGCCGTCGGCCATGACATTCGCGGCGCCCGAGGGCGGACCGAACCCTGCCGCCCAGACGCTCTTCGTCTGGCGTCAGGGTAGCGGGACACTCAACTGGGCTGTGTCATGCTCTGCCACGTGGCTCTCCGCGGGACCCGCCGCCGGGTCTTCGACGGGCGAAACTGACCCGATCGGGGTCGCGGTCGATGTCTCGGGTCTTGCAGGCGGCACATACGTCGCCCTTATCACTATCACAGGAAACACGGCCAACTCGCCGCAGTACGTGCTGGTAACGCTGATCGTTGCGCCGCCCGTGACACCGGTCATTGCCTGCAGCCCAAGCAGCTTCAGCTTCAGTGCAGTCCAGGGCGGCGCGAACCCGCCCAACCAGGCGCTCAGCATCTGGAATGCGACGCCCGGCATACTGAACTGGACTGTGACCGACAATGCGGCGTGGCTGACGCTTGCTCCGGCGAACGGCGTATCTACAGGGCCGACCGACCCCGACAATGTTGCGGTTTCCGTGAACATCGGCGCGATGGTTGCCGGCACCTACAACGCGATCATACAGGTTGCGGCCGTCGGGGCGCCCAATAGCCCGGTCGTGATCCCGGTGGTCTTGACCATCTACGCCCCGGGCAGCACGATCATATCGTACACGCCTGTAACCCTCAATTTCACGGCGGCGCTGGGCGGAGCGAATCCCGCTGCGCAGACGCTCTTTGTCTGGAACGGCGGCGCGGGCGCCCTCGCGTGGAATGTCGTTGATGATGCGGCCTGGCTGACGGTTGGTCCGCCGACCGCCGGGTTGTCCAACGGGCCGCCTGCTACGGCCGTCCCGGTCATCGTGAATATCACAGGCGTTCCTGCGGGGTGGTTCATCGGCACGATCACGATAAACGGCACGGTGCCGCCGACGGCGAACACGCCGCAGTACGCCTTTGTGGTGTTGCACATCGTTGACTTGAGCGGCCCCCCCGGCGCCGGTGGCGACAGCGGCGGTGGATCGGGCGGCGGCGGGTGCTTCGTATCGAGCGCGGCGTGTGAAACCGGCTCGGTCCCCGTCTGGCCTGTGCGGCTCCTGGCGGCGGCGCTGCTTCTGGTCGTTCTGCAGATATCAAGGCGCCGCGTGCGCGGCTAGAGGTGCAGAGCGCGGCCTTCGAGCGCCAGGGCAGCCTCGGCCACCGCTTCCGACATGGACGGGTGTGCGTGGATCGTCGAATAGAGTTCGCTCGCCCGCAGTCCCAGCCTCACGGCAAGCACGGCCTCGTGTATCATCTCGCACGCGGATTCGCCCACGATCTGAACGCCCAACAGCTTCCCCGTGCCCGTCTCCGCCACCACTTTCACGAGGCCCGCCGTCTTGCGGCCGGCATGCCCCATGCCCAATCCGCGAAAAGGAAACACGCCCGCCTTGCACCCGATCCCCCTCGCCTCCGCATCCTTCATGCAGAGACCGACCGACGCCACCTGCGGCTCCGTATGGACGCACCGTGGGATGGCCCGGTAGTCCATTCGCGAATCGCCGCCCAGCGCATTCTCAGCCGCCACCACCCCCTCGGCGTACGCCTTGTGCGCGAGCATCAGGCCGCCCACAACGTCCCCCGCCGCGTATACCCCGCCCGCGCTCGTCTCCATCTTGTCTGTGACGCCGATCCGCCCGCCCTTCTCCACCGCAATCCCGATCCCTTGCGCACCCAAGCCGGCGCAGTCGGGCCTCCTCCCGACCGCGACAAGCACTGCCGCGGCCGCAATCTTCTCTCCGCCTGACAGCACGACCTCCGCGACGCTGTCAGCCCCCGTGCCCGCACGCTCGATACGTGTACCTGTCCGTATCTTGATCTTAAGTTTCTTCAGCTGCCGCTCGAGCTCCGCGGCCACCTCGGCGTCCTCCGACGGCAGTATTGACGGCGCCATCTCGACAACCGTCACCGCGCTCCCCAGGAGCGCGAAGAGATACGCGAATTCGAGCCCGATCGGTCCGGCGCCCACGACGACAAGGCTGCCAGGCACTTCAGCCATCTCAAGGCAGTCATCGCTCGTCAAAAACGCGCGCCGGACGTCCGCCGGAATATCCGCCTCGCCGCCAAGGCCGGGCACAAGGACGTGGCCCGACCCGGACGCGATAATCGCGCGGTCGGCGTTCAGCAGCTCGCTCGCGCCGTTCGACCGGACGATCTCGATTTCGCGCGGCGACTTGAAGTGCGCCACGCCCCGAACCGATTCTATGTGGTTCTTCTTCAGCAGAAGCTCGATCCCGCGACGCAGTCCGACGATGATCTTCTCCTTTTCGCGCATCATAGCCTTCAGGTCGGCGCGCACGGGTCCGAACTCCACACCAAGCCGCCTCCCCTCCCGGCTTCGAGCAGCCGCATTCACGGAGGCCAGCAGCGCCTTTGTCGGTATGCACCCCCTATTGAGACATACGCCGCCGACCTCGTCGCGGTCGACAACGGTCACCTTCGCGCCAAGCTGGGCCGCCCTCAGCGCCGCGACATACCCCGCGGGGCCCGCACCGATCACCGCTACACGTACGCCTGACATCGCCACGATTCCCTTTCCAACGGACTTGCGAAACGTCGGCAGTCTACCACGACCTCGCCGCCATTTCCAGCAATAGAATCATCCGCGGTGGAAACCGCCAATGGACGCGAATTGACGCCAGGCTCAGCATCGGCGTCCATTCGCGGTTTCCGAGGACTCAAGGCCACTTTGGACGTTGCCCTTGCCAGTGTCAACGAATATTCTTGACTGTCATGCGGACACCGGGTAGAATGGGAATGAGTGCCAATCGGTGCGGGTAGCGTCGTCAGGTTTCTCTGCGACCCGGGCCGGTTCCGGCAGTATCTGCGGTGCTTACAGCGAGGAATTCAAGATGCACTTCCCCAGGATCAACTTTCTGGAGTGGGTAAGGGAGAACGTCGAGACGGTCGAGTACAATCTCACCGATAGCTGCGTCCATCCAGTGAGCATTAACGAGCTTGGCGTGACCTACGACGACATCGGCCTCAGCGGAAACAACTACTGCGGCTACGGCGAGCTGGTCGATTTGCTGGCGACCACCTACGGTGTGCCGGCCCGGAACGTTGTGATAACACACGGCGCAAGCATGGCCATTTTCCTCGTTTGCGCCGCCCTCATTGAGGCGGAAGACGAAGTCATCCTCGAAGCGCCGAACTACGAGCCGCTCTATCGCATCCCGTACTTCCTCGGCGCCCGCGTCAGGATGCTCGACCGTCCGTTCGAAAACGGGTTCCAGATCGCGCTCGAGGACCTCGAGCGGTTGGTGAGCCGCAACACGAAGGCCATCATCCTCACGAATCTGCACAACCCCAGCGGGGTCGCGACCAACGCGGAGAAACTCCAGACCATCGGCCAGATTGCCAAGGGCTGCGGCGCGAGCCTGGTGGTGAGCGAGGTATTCCTTGACAGCGTCATCAGCCAGCCCATCCCGCCCGTCGCGACCTTCGGCCGGCACATGGTCAGCATCGGCAGCCTATCGAAGATCTACGGGCTCGAGGGCTTGCGCATAGGATGGGTGGTATGTGATGAGACGCTAATCCCTCACCTGCGCAGGATCGAGAACTACTTCAGCCCGCGAAACGCGTTCCCGAGCGAGAAGATAGCCGTTGTCGCCATGCGAAACCGGCAGGCGCTGCTGGCCCGCACGCGCGCGATCACACAGGTAAACCTCAACTACGTGCGCCAGGCCCTTCGCGGAAGGAGCGACGTAGCTTGGGTCGAGCCCGACGGCGGCACGGTCTGCTTCCCCAGACTGCTCGGTGGAATCGAGTCGATGTCGCTCTGCAAGCACCTGCAGGACACGTACGACACGCTGGTGGTCCCCGGCGATTTCTTCTGGGCAAAGGGGCACGTGCGAATCTCGTTCGGCGGCAAGCCCGAGATAGTCCGGGCGGGGATGGACAACTTCTGCAAGGCCCTTGACGACATGAAGCGCCGGAGGAGCATGTTCGGCTAGAATGCGTCGCGCTCCAGAGCGAAGCCCTCCGGCAGCTCGATCTCGAAATCCACATCTTCGAGCGGCAGGTTCAGTTTCGCTTCGCGAACGACGGCGAGAATCCTGAACGGTCCGGCGGCCGATACACCCTTCGCCTCCACCCGGGCCGGAAAGAGCAGATCCCCGCTCCTTCGGTACTCGCTGAAGCACGCGTGCAACACCACTCGACCGGCGTCGTCGATCAATTCCTCCTCGAGTATGCGCGGCTCTTCGGACGCGTCGATCGTCGTCCTTCTTCGGATTCTCCCGTTCTCAGTGTAGGCGATCCTGATCCGTCCGTCGTCGCATCGATCGATTCTGGGGAGCAGGCTCGAGTCCGGAGGCTGAATCCACATGAAGAGCTGAGGAAACACAGCTGCGCCGACGCTGTCCGCCGCCGACCTGGGCCCGGCGGCCGCGCCGCCCTTCAGCATCTTCTTCTCGGACGGCAGGAGGAGCGTGCATTCGCCGTCCACAATTGAGAAGTCGAAGACGGTCGGCCCCGGCGACCTGAAGGCCCGCAACCGGACGCCGTCGGGATGACGGTACTTGAGGATGCCTTCGAAGGAGCCGGAACGCGGGAAGCCGTCCGTGCTGATGGCCGCGCGGGCTTCAAAGGATGTGATCAATCCTCTGGCGCGGCTGCATCGAGAGAGAACGGTCGAATCGTCAAGCGGGGCGGGGCCCGCCGACCGAGACGTGGTGCGGTCCGCGCTGCACGAAACCAGCGCGGATAGGAAGGCCAGAGAAAGCGCCTGCATGCAGGCAGCCCGGTGACTTCTCATTTCAGTTTGGGGTTGCTCTTGTTCTCCTCCCACCATTGCGCCCACTTCTTCGCTACGGCGTCTTTCTGTTCCTGCGAAGCGGTCGAATCGAAGATGTACTCGATCTCCGCGGGCGCCTTCTCGCCGAGGTACTTCTTGAGCCTCTCGATACATGCGGTCCGGACTTCGTCCGAGGGCTCCTGCAGCGCTTCGATCCACCATGCGTAGCGCGGCTTGCCCTTGTTGTAGTTCCACCAGTGGCGCCAGTCCTCCGGTCCTTTTCTCAAGCCCAGCATCTGGAAGAGCGCCTCGATCCCCGCGTCCTGCAACTCCTTTTCCGGAGACAGAGCCATGTCCAGAACGAGCGGCACTGCGTCCGATTCGCCTGCGTCAAACAGCGTCTGGGACACCCGCACGATGAGCGGCACGTCCAGGAAGTTCCTGTTGTTCAGCAACGCCTCGATCCCCCGTCTCAACGGTTCCGTCGCCTTCTTCGCATCATGTTCCGAGAAGACATTTTCGAGCGAGGTCGGCCCCACGGGCTGCGCGAGGATTGCGTTGATGGAATCCGCGCGCTTGCCGGTGCCCATCGACAGAAGGGCATCGACCGCCAGCGCGAACACATCCTGGGGAAAATCCTTCTTCTCGAGCAATTTGACCGTCAGGTCGCAGACATCGTTGTTGTAGAGCGAAACTCCCGTGAGTATCGCCATCGCGCGCACAAGCCCCTTCTGAAGATAGAGTTTCTCGTTCTGGGCCTCCTTCATGATCTCCTGCAGAATGGGTAGCGCGTCCAGTCCGTGCTTCGCCAGCGCCTCGCCGATGGGGCCGTTTTCGGGATTCTCGGCCGTCACGGCCTTGCGCAACCCCTCGAACGGGTCAACGACGACTTCTTCCTTGGTGCCGTCGTCCTTCTTCTCCTCTTCCTTTATCGCAAAAAACTTGAAATAGACTCCGGCCCCGATTCCACCGAGGATCAGGAGAATCACCATTGGTTTGACCCACCAGTAGGATCTCTTCTCCTTTCTCTGTTCGACGGGTTTGCCGGTCTTGAAGTCCAAGCCGCACTTCATGCAGAACAGGTCGCCGCTGTAGTATGGTGCGCCGCACTTCTTGCACGTCTGGCTCTTTGCGGTCTCGCTCTTCGGCATCATGTCCTCCGGCAGGCCTATGAGCCCGAGGTCGTCGGCCGGCTTTGCGCCCTTGGCGGGCAGGCCGCCGGGCCTCGCCCCGACCTTGGTGCCCGGCTTCTGAGGACCGGCCTTGCCCGGCACAACCTTCGTGCCCGGCTTGCCCGCCGCCGCAACGGGAACTGCCGGGCGGGCCTGGGGAGCGACAACTTTCAACACCGTGCCGCATCCGGGACATTTGACCGCCTTGCCGGCAAGCTCGTCCTTGACCTTCAGGTCTTTGCCGCACTTGCACCTAATGGCTATCGGCATTCACGTGTCTCCTCAAACGGCCGTCCCGCTCCACCCTTCCGTGAGTCCTGTATTCTATCATATGCTCCCGTGGTGTCAAGGAATAGATTTCACTTGACAGAGGAAAATATTTCCAGTAAGATACCGGCTATTCCGCGCAGGATCAGGCCTGCGGGGATCGTCTCTTTTGCGGCGGCGAAAACTAGAGGAAAAGAGAGTCATGGCAGAACAAGCATGTGGGGTCATCATTGCGGACGAGAACGAGCAGAGCCGCGCCGAGTTCAAGCAGTGTATTCAGAAGACGAAGTACACGGTCGTCGCGGAAGTGACGAACTGCGACGACCTGATCGCCGCGTACGAGAAGAAGCGTCCTGAGCTGGTCGTGATGTGCATCGCACTCTCAGGCCACCGGGACAGGAAAGGCGAAGGCGGGCAGCAGGGGCTTGCCAGACTCCTGAAGTTGCAGCCGAAACCCCGCGTCGTCATCGCCCATGGCCTCGACACACAATACCTCGTGGTGTCCGCGCTCAAGTCCGGTGCGATCGCGTCGGTGAGGAAACCATTCAAGCCCGACAAGACCCTCGAGGCGCTTGCGAAGGGCGAGATATCGCGCGGTGGCGCGGCCGCCGTCCAGCGCGGTGGCATGCGACTGAGAAAATCATTTATGGTCCGGTTCAAGAAGGCGTCGGAAGGTTTCTTCAAGTTCATGCGTGAGGCGATCGCGGAC
>JAVHLO010000090.1 GCA_031082105.1 Planctomycetota bacterium | reverse complement strand
TGAAGTAGGAGATATAGTAGGTCCAGCCCCAGAGCGGGCAGACATCGTTCCAGAAGGCTTTTCCGTTGAACGGCGCGCCGCCCTCATTCCACGTGCCGGAGATATCGCCGCGTGTCGCGCCGATGTGCTTTCGCGTGATCTCGCTCGATTCCTTGGGACACTCATTGCAGTATGCGCTCTGCCTCCCGAAGATCGCAAGACGCTGGACTCCGGCGGAGTGGCCTTCGCTGTGCTCCGTCGCCATTCCACAACTGATGAAGCATCGGCCGGCCTCGCCGGTCGGGTGGTCGTGGGTCCAGCTCTGGTAGAACGGCCCGCCGTCGCTTCCGCACAAGTGCCCGTACACGTTCTGCGGCATGTCGTCAAACGTCCAGGTCGGCTTGAACCAGAACTCGAGCGTGCCCGAGCCGCTGAAATTCTGGATGACCTGGTTGACCGGGGAGTACCTCACGTACTCGTCTATGTTCACATTGCTGCCCACCACCCCGCCGTAGCACCTGCTCTGTGTCGGCGAGGAAGAGTACGTCGGATAGCGTCTCACCTGGTGACAGAACAGCCCGTCGGGGAACATCTCGCTCTGTGAGCCGCGCGACGGGTTCCCCTCGGTCGCCACAATCGACCTGTCCTGCTCGGCGGTACCGCTGTCATTCTGGCCGAAACCGGTGGTGAACGGCCTGAAGAAGTTCGCGGTACCTGCGCCGGAATACTTGTCCGTCGTCGCGGACATAATGTGGCCATCGTACTCCGCGGAGTCGCAATAGTGCGGATTGGGCGGCGTCGGACTGGGCGGACTCGGCGGCCAGGGAGTCGATGGCGGCCCGAAGTAGGCATACGTCGGATTCGCGTACGTCGGGTTGAGGTCGCCGTCGCCGCTGTTGTCGTCGATGTTCTCCGGATATGTCGTAATCAACGAAGTCGCGCCCGGGCCGGCTATCATGTTGTGCACGAAATCGCGCTGCGTGTTGTGCTTGATCACGTCATAGACCTTGGCCAGGACGCAGACCTTCTGTTCCGCGACGATCGCGCGCAGGTTCGTCGGTCCAGGCGGGCCGGTGTGCGGGCCGAGCACCCTGCCCATCGATTCTATCTCGAAATACCCGCCGGACCGGAAGCAAAACTCGGTCGTCCAGTTCGTCAGGTCAGCCTTGTCCGTGTCGGCCCACTTCGTACTTGCCGGCATCAGGCACAGGTCGGGGTTCCACTTATTGATCCGGCTGTTCGGGTTTGCGTTGGCCTTGATGATCCGCTTCTGGGCCTCGCGAAGCGCCACGCCGGGTGTGGCGCCCACCCAGTACGGCTGTGTCGCGAGCAGGTCGATGAAGTCGTCAAACTGCTTCCAGTGATGGATCAGGCGGTAGTTGTAGAAGGGATGGCCGAGGGCGACGGTGCGCGCTTCGATAAACCGATCGGCCAGCCAGCCTGCCAGGGTGAACGGGATCGTGACGAGCTCATTCACGGTGTACCCGTTCCCCTCCCACTGCGGGGCGGCGTTCCACGTAGCCCAGGCCGTTCCCTGCGACATGGTCGCCCACGCAGGCCGGTTCAGGTACACGCCGGCGAGGTTGCGGAAGCAGGCCTCGATGACATACTCGTGCGCGGTGTTGATGTTCACCGGCGCGCGCCTCTGGAGGACGGCCATCTGCAGGTTCCCGGGGTTCGGCGCAGTCTGCTCGGCGCCGATCGGGTATGTTGACCAGTGGTCATTCGAGCCCTGGGGCCAGTGGTACACGCTGTGTGAAAACTCGTCGCTGACAAGCCGGTCGCTGTTGCACGAGGCGAATACGACATCCCTCATGGACGCGCCGACGGCGGAAATGTCAACCGTACCGAGCAGCCCGCCGATGCCGGGTGACGTGCAGAACATCGCCTCGTTTTCCTTCTCCTGCAACAGGGCATAGGTGCTGTTGGGTATCGACTGGTAATGGAGTGTCGGGTCGTGCGGTCTCACGTGCTGCAGCGACCTCGGATCGAGCGTCGTCCTGTCCACCCACGCATGTGTCGTGAGGAACGGGGCGACGATCTCATAGTCGTGCTCACTGAGGTACGGAAACGCCGTGCCCTTTATCGCCGACTTGGTCAGGATCTGGATCGGTCCGGTTACGGGGTTCTTGATGGCCGCGATGCGGTCACCGAGATTGTTGAGCGAGAGGATCTGGCCGTGCGGACAGGCCACCGCGTTCTCCTGAAGGACGGCCGACAGGTTGTTGAGCAGCACACGGATGTTGTCCGGCAGCGGTCTCGGGGGATCGGTTCTGTCCATGTCGTCCTCGCCGTTTACGTATAACTGCCCTCCGCATTCCGTCACCTTCAACGACACATAGTCTCCGTTGGTCTCGCCGTCAAGCGGATTGCCGTTCGAGTCCTGGCTGTAGGTCCCGGTGAAGAAATACGAGACGCCGTGCTGCGTATTCGGCACGGGCGCGTTATCGGGCGTGGTCAGGTCCGCGATGCCGACGTAGACGAGGTTCCCGCTCGCGGGCGGCTGCTGGAGCTGGAACGAGACGAGCCGAGCCCTCTCGATCGGCGTGGCCGCCCCCTGCGCGGTCGACCCGGCATAGTACCACGGCGTGTTGCTCCCCTCGGCCATGGAGTAACTGGCCGGAGGGATTCCGGCGCCCTGGATCTGGCGGAGGATCTCGCCCATGGCGTACTCGAGCCCGCTCTGGGCATAGAACTTCGCGCGGACGAGGTCGACGTAGTTGCGGCTTATCTCGCGCTCCAGCTTCGTCGTGCTCAGAAAGACGAAGCCAAGGACGGCGAGGACCGTCATGACACCAAGAGCGACAATAAGCACAGACCCTCTGCGGACCTGTCTGTTGCGCATAGGTATTCAGCTCCATCGGCACGAAAAATACGGACGAGGCGGGATCACATCCGGTGACCCCGCCTCGGTGTAAGCGTTATGACTTGAGCCGCACCACGCTTGCGGCCCGATCGCAGTCGGGACGAGGGGGGGGTATCCTCTCTCGTCGTCAGGCACAGGAACTCTCGGACACAACCCCCTGAATCCCCCTTTGCTAAGGGGGACTCACGGCCTCCTCCTGAATCTCCTAGTTGCTGAAGTAATAGCAGTAGTACTTCGGCGAGGCCAGGGCAACGGCCACCGAGAAGTCGTCCAGGATCGGCGCGGAGGTTATCCACGTGCCGCCCTGGTTGAACTCGATCCGGTACGAGAGCGTATTGCCCGCAGCCATCGTGAACGCCTGGATGTTGGGCAGTGCGGCGTTCGCATCGACCTGAGCGCCCTTCCCGGACGCGGAGTCGGTTCCGCCCATTGTGGCGCTGGTGATCGTGCCCGTGGTGCCGGCGGTGGTGAGCGTCACTACGATCGAACTGGTCTGTGTGGAGCCGACGGCCGGGTTCTGGTTGGCCGGGAACCAGACGGTCCACGCGGCATTCGCGATGGTCCCGCCCGGGTTGCCGTTCGGCGTCGCCGCAAGGCTCGGCTGGATGAGCCAACTGTTGTAGATCGACTGCGAGGCGTACCGGTGCGGCGGCGGGTAGTAGCCGCCCGTGCCGTATACCTTGAAGCCGTCCATGGTTCCGTCGCAGTTGTTCGGGTGACCGTTCGTGTTGCTCGTCTTGAACCTGTTGCAGCCGAGGAACAGCGAGTGGTTGCTTGGCGGCGCGATGATGCTCTTCGCGGTGATCGTGCCCTTGCCGGTGATGTCGCCGTCGACGAGCAGCCACGAACTCGCCCCGGACCACAGGAGCACGAGATGGTGCCACTTGTTGGCGTTCCCCCACGACTTCGGGTTCGGCGCCGTGTCGTTGGCGGTCGGGATGAAGTAGGAGATGTAGTAGGTCCAGCCCCAGATCGGGCAGACATCGTTCCAGAACGCCTTGCCGTTGAATGGCGCGCCGCCCTGGTTCCACGTACCGGAGAGGTTTCCTCGAGTCGTGTGTATATGCCGGCGGGTGATTTCGCTCGATTCCCTGCCGCAACTCGCGCTCTGTCTCGCGGCCATGGCCAGGCGGTATATGCCCGTCGAATCGCCCTGGCCATCCTCGGTGGCGTAGCCCGCGCTGAGGAAGCAGCGGCCGCTCTCGCCGGTCGGGTGGTCGTGCGTCCAGCTCTGGTAGAACGGCCCGCCGTCGCTTCCGCATGTGTGACCGTACACGTTTTGCGGCATGTCGTTGAACGTCCACGTCGGTTTGAACCAGAATTCGATGGTGCCGGTGCCCGTGAAGTTGGGCAGGACCTGGTTTATCGGCGAGTACCGGATGAACTCATCTATGTTGTTGTTCTGTCCTACCGCGCCGCCGTAGCACTTGCTCTGTGACGGGGTCGACTGATAGTTCGGATACCGGCGCACCTGGTGGAAGAAAACGCCGTCCGGGAACATCTCGCTCTGGCTGCCGCGCGACGGGTTCCCTTCGGGCGCGACCAGCGACCTGCCTTCCTCGGCCGTGCCGTTCATGAACTGGCCGAAGTCCTGTGTGAACGGCCTGAAGAACGTGGCCGTCCCCTGGCCGGAGTACTTATCCGTCGTCGCGGGCATTATGGAACCGTCATACTCCGCCGACGCGCAGTAGTGCGGTATCGGGGGCGTCGGGGCCGGAGGACTCGGCGGCCATGGAGTCGACGGCGGTCCGAAGTACTTGTGCGTGGGGTTGGAATACGTCGGCGCGAGGTCGCCCAGGCCGTTGTTGTCCGCGATGTTCTCGGGGTACGTCGTGATCAATGAAGTCGCGCCGCCGCCTATCATATTGTGGACGAAGTCGCGCTGTGTGTTGTGCTTGATCACGTCATAGACCTTGGCCAGGACGCAGACCTTCTGTTCCGCGACGATTGCGCGCAGGTTCGTCGGGCCCGGCGGGCCGGTATGCGGGCCGAGCACCCTGCCCATCGATTCAATCTCGAAATACCCGCCGGAGCGGTAGCAGAACTCGGTCGTCCAGGCCGTCAGATCGGCCTTGTCCGTGTCGCCCCATCTCGTACTTGCCGGCATCAGGCACAGGTCGGGGTTCCACTTGTTGATCCGGCTGTTCGGATTGGCGTTTGCCTTGACGATCCGTTTCTGGGCCTCCCGGATGGTCACGTTCGGGGTGGCGCCCAGCCAATACGCCTGTGTTGAAAGCAGGTCGACGAAGTCGTCAAACTGCTTCCAATTGTGAATCATACGGTAGTTGTAGAAGGGATGACCAACGGCGACGGTACGGGCCTCGATGAACCGATCGGCCAGCCAGTCTGCGAGCGTTGTCGGAATGGTAGCGAGCTCGTTGGCCGTGTAGCCGTTGCCTTCCCACTGCGGCGCGGCGCTCCAAGTCGCCCATGCTGTGGAAGACGACAGGCTGGGCCAGTTCGTCCGGTTGATGTAGACGCCCGAGAGCCCGCGGAAACAGGCCGCAACGACATGCCTGTGGGCGGAGTTGATGTTGATCGGCGCGCGCTTCTGGATGACGGCCATCTGCAGGTTCGCGGGCGCCGGCGCAGTCTGCTCCGACCCGATCGGGAACGTGGACCAGTGGTCGTTCGCCCCCGAGGGCCAGTGGTAGCAGCTGTGGGAGTACTCGTCGCTCACCAGCCTGTCGCTGTTGCACGAGGCGAACACGACCTCCTTCATCGACGCGCCAATCGCAGAGACGTCCACCGCGCCGAGAAGCCCGCCGATGCCGGGGGATGCACAGCATACCGACTCGCTCTCCTTTTCCTGCAGCAAGGCATATGTGCCGTTGGGGACCGCCTGGTAATGGAGCGTCGGGTCGTGAGGTCTCACGTGTTGCAGCGACCTCGGGTCGAGTGTCGTCTTGTCCACCCAGGCATGAGTCGTAATGAAAGGAGCAACTATCTCGTAGTCGTGGTCGCTCAGGTACGGGTAAGCTGTGCCCTTGAGCTCCGACTTGGTCATGATCATCTTCGGGCCGGTCATCGGGTTCTTGATCGCGGCAATTCGGGTGCCGAGGTTCAGGTTCGCCGTGATTGGATTCCCGTGCGGACACGTCACGCCGTTCGCCTGAAGCACCGCCGAGAGGTTGTTCAGCAGGTCGCGGATGTTGTCGGGCAACGCTTTCGACGGATCCGAACTGTCCATGTCGTCCTCGCCGTTGATATATATCTGCCCGCCGCACTCGGCCACCTTCAGCGACACGTAGTCGCCGTGCGTCTCACCATCGAGCGGGTTGTTGTTGGAGTCCTGGCTGTACGTGCCGACAAAGAAGAACGACACGCCGTGCTGGGTGTTCGGCACGGGTGCGCTGTCGGGCGTGGTGAGATCCGCGATGCCCACGTAGACCAGCGGTCCGGTCGTGGGAGGAGACTGCATCTGGAACGAGACGAGCCGCGCGCGCTCCAACGCCGTCGCGGGACCTTGCGCGGTCGAGCCGCCGTAGTACCAGGGGGACGCGCTCCCTTCCGCAATGCTGTAGTTCGGGTCCAACGTCGCGGACCCCTGTATCTGGCGGTGTATCTCGCCGATCGCATACTCCAGCCCGCTCTGGGCATAGAACTTGGCGCGCACCAGGTCCACGTAGTTGCGGCTTATCGCCCGTTCAACCCTGGTCGTGCTCAAGAACACAAAACCCAGTACCGCGAGCACCGTCATCACCCCAAGCGCCACGATCAGTACTGAACCCCTGCGCAATCCCCTGTGTACCATGTTCCACGACCCCTGAAAAGAGAAAATACCCGATCGCATGTCTTGAAGTCGCCTTGTCCGGTAATGAACTGCGAGAATCAACAAAAACACCTGCGGTCGACACCGCCTTCCGGGCGAACAAGTCGAATGATACCGCATTTTCTGTGCCAAGACGGCCTGAGCAGCCTACCAGTCTCGCAGCTTAACATCTTACGCCTCCACGCGTTCTGAACGCCGGCTCGCAGCGGGTCTGGAACGGCACAATCAGCTTGGAGGGTTCGTTACCGTCCAGTAACGGCGTTACCGGAACGTAACGGCACCCGGGCGCGATGCACGGGGACTTGAGAAGTCGCTGACGATACGGCCGGGCTGTCGTACATGGCCTCTTCCGAAATCCACAATACGGCGGTAGTGGCGAACCGCTCAGAGCCCTGCAGCATTCACAAGCCACGCCTGCGCCAGCGACAGTGAGCGTACGGCGACAGTTGTGGGAGGACGATCGATCTTGGAGTAGAGACTTTAGTCTCCGTCGAACACTGCGAGCAAGGTCTCGATGCTAAGTCAGAACAGAAGCAGCGCTCCCGCCCATCTCTACGAATAGGTTGACATCCGCCTGCCGATGTGATATGAAGACTCGTATTCGAAGCGGCGTTCCTCCTGGTCTCTGGAAAGCAGAACGTGAGGAAAAAGTCGAGGCGGGTTCACATGACCGATTCATTATTGATCAAGAACGGAATCATCATCACGCTCGGACCGCACAACAGGGTGCTGCGGAACCACTCGATACTCTGTGAAGATGGCGTGATCAAGAAGATCGCGCCGTCGTCGACCTTCAGACCCCGCCCCCCCAGCTCCCCTTTTTCCAAACGGGGAAAGACCAATGCGAATCCCGCGCATTCCAGGGTGATCGACGCCGACGGCAAGGTCGTCATGCCGGGCTTCATCAACGCCCACATGCACTTCTACAGCACGATGGCGCGCGGGCTCATCAAGGCCGCGCCGTCGAAGGATTTCAACCAGGTGCTCGAAAACCTGTGGTGGCGGCTCGACAAGAAGCTCACGCTCGACGACTGTTACTACAGCGCGCTCGTCCCCTTGCTGGACGCCGTCCGCCACGGCACTACCACGCTGATCGACCACCACGCGAGCCCGGGCGCGATAAGGGGCTCCCTGTCCAGAATCGCGAACGCCGTGGAAACTGTGGGCCTACGGGCCTCGCTCTGCTACGAGGTCTCCGACCGCGACGGCGCAAAGGCCGCGCGGGAAGGTATCGAGGAAAATTGTGACTTCATCGGAAGATGTGACTTACACTCGAACCAAGCCGCGACCATATGGGAGAGCCCGGTATCCATGGAAGCAGACAGGCCGCGACACGGAGACGCCGAGACGCGGGGACGCGGAGTGGGAAGGCGGGACCGAGCCGAAACTACCGAGCCGCGACCGTCAGGGAGCGGCCAAGATGCGCTGCTCAAGGCCCTTTTCGGACTCCACGCGTCGTTCACGCTCTCCGACAGGACGCTCGAAGCGGCCGCCGAAGCGGGCGCCCGGCTCGGGGCGGGATTTCATGTCCACGTGGCGGAGGCCGAGTCCGATCAGAAGCAGTGCATGAAGAAACACAGGATGCGCGTCGTCAGCCGACTTCTCAAGGCAGGCATCCTCGGCCCGCGCACGATCGCGGCCCATTGCGTGCACGTTAACAATAAGGAGACCGAAATCCTTGCAGAAACCGCGACTGCCGTCGCTCACAACCCCCAATCGAACATGAATAACGCCGTCGGTGTGGCGCGCGTTCTGGACATGCTCAAGCGAGGCGTGCTGGTCGGGCTCGGCACGGACGCGATGACCGTCAACATGCTCGAAGAGATGCGCTGTGGAATCTGGGCGCAGCGGCTTGCGAACCGGAACCCGTCGGTCGCGTTCGGCGAGATCGTCTCGGCGCTTCTCTATGGCAACGCGGCGATTGCGAATCGCTACTGGGACTGCGGGCTGGGCGAGCTCCAGGCAGGAAATGCTGCGGATATCATCCTGCTCGACTATCTCCCGCCGACCCCGCTCGATGACACCAACTACATGGGCCATGTCGCCTTCGGCCTGTCGCAGTCCTGTGTGGACTCGACGGTCGTGAACGGCAAGGTGTTGATGGAACGAAAACGGCTGAAGGTTGACATCGACGAGCGCGAAGTTGCCGCGCGGTCTGCCGAGCTGGCCGGCGGATTGTGGCGCCGGTTCTAGGCGGTGTGCCGGTGTTTCTGGAGTCTCACATGCTCAACGATGATGTCGCCTGCAGAGTGCTCGCCCTCGCGAAGGAGTATGAGGGCGAGACGGTGAAGTTCCTGGCGGAGATGGTCAGGACGCCATCCTTTTCCACGAAGGAAGAGGAGGTCATCGCGGTCATCGCCGCGGAGATGAATCGCGCGGGGTTTGACGAAGTGAAGATAGACGGCCTCGGCAACATCATCGGTCGCATCGGCAACGGCCCGCGCGCGATCGCGTTCGACGCGCACATAGACACCGTCTACCCCGGCAATCGGTCGCTCTGGTCCTTCGATCCATTTGCCGCGAAGATCGAGAACGGCAAAGTCTGGGGAAGAGGCGCCGCAGACCAGAAGGGCGGCATGGCCTCGATGGTCGCCGCGGGCAGGATCATCAAGAAGCTGGGCCTCGGTCGCGGACTCACGATCTACTTCACCGGCACCGTCATGGAGGAAGACTGCGACGGCCTCTGCTGGCAATACATCCTCAACGAGGGCAAGATCAGGCCCGAGCTGGTGGTCATCACGGAGCCGACGAACCTCAACATCTACCGAGGCCATCGCGGCAGGATGGAGATCATCGTGAAGGCGGGCGGCAGGTCGTGCCACGGCTCGGCGCCCGAGCGCGGCGATAACGCCATCTACAAGATTTCGCGGATCACACTCGAGATCGAAAAGCTCAACAACCGCCTCGCCGATCACCCGTTCCTCGGCAAGGGCACGGTGACGGTGACGCAGGTCTTTTTTTCGTCTCCGTCGCAGTGCGCGGTCCCCGATGCGGCGTCCATCCAGCTTGACCGGCGGCTCACGCTCGGCGAGACGAAGGCGAGCGCGGTCGCCGAGGTAGCCGCGGCGTGTGGGATCGCGGGCTGCGCGGATGCGGAGGTGAGCGTGCTCAGGTACGATGAGGCGGCGTACACCGGGCTGAAGTACCCCGCAGAGAAATACTACCCGACGTGGCTCATCGACGAGGGCTCACCCCACCTCGGCGCCGCGAAGGAGGTCTTCAGGGCGCTCTTCAAGAAGGAGCCCGCCATCGGCAAGTGGACCTTCAGCACGAACGGCGTGGCGATAATGGGGATGGCCGGCATCCCGTGTGTCGGCTTCGGCCCGGCCAACGAGGTCCAGGCGCACGCGCCGGACGAGTTCTGCCCGGTCACCGACCTCAGCGCCGCCACGGCGTTCTATGCCGGGCTCGTGGCGAGACTCGGTGAGTAGTGGATTTGACTCTTGACTGACGCAAGTGCATTGGTCTGTTCGACGCGGACGGGACCACGCGGCGAATGCTGACCCGTGCGGTGATGTGCGACCGGTGCTCACGCAGTGCGGACGTGGCCGTAAGTCCCCCTTGGCCCGGTCTATTCATGAGATTCGATTTGCTGTCATGCCGAACTTGTTTCGGCATCTCCTTCAGCGAAGGGCCGGACACGTCGCAAAGGAGATGCCGAAACAAGTTCGGCATGACAGGTTGTCGTTGCCTTTCCCTGATTCGTGGACAATGCCGGTTGGCAACGGGGGATTCAGGGGGTTGTCCGCAAG
>JAVHLO010000008.1 GCA_031082105.1 Planctomycetota bacterium | reverse complement strand
CCCTCTCCCTCTGGGAGAGGGAACGCCAAGCATATACCCGCGCGCGCGCACCGTGACGATGATCTTCGGCTCGTCCGGATCGTCGCCCAGTTTTGCGCGGAGCCGCGCGATGTGCATGTCTATCGTGCGCGTATCGTAGCCGCCCCGGATGTCCCAGAGCCGTTCGAGCAGTTCTTCGCGGCTGACCGCGCGGCCCGGGTTGGCGGCGAGGTACGCGATGAGCGCCGCTTCTCGCTCCGTAAGCGGCTCGCGTTCGCCGTTCTTGCGCACGACCTCGCGCCGTTCGAGGTCGATCGCGCACCGCTCGAGCCGGATGTTCTTCACAAGCCCCGGCCGCTCTGCGCACCGGCGCGACACCGCCTCGATCCGCGCAAGCAGTTCCTTTGCGCCGAACGGCTTGACGATGTAGTCGTCCGCGCCTTCTTTCAGCCCGCGCACGCGGTCTTCCTCGCGGCCCCGTGCGCTTATGATGATGACCGGCACGGTCGGCCTCGCCTTGCGCACCTTCGCGAGCACATCCATGCCGTCGATCTTCGGGATGCGCAGGTCGAGCAGGATGAGGTCGATGAGCGGCGAGAATGCGTGTTCGAGCGCCGCCTCGCCGTCCTCGGCCTCGATAACCTCGTAGCGGGCGAACTTCAACGCGTCCACGATCCCGCGCCGGATCGCCGATTCGTCTTCGACCACAAGAATCCTGGTACGCCGCATCGGTGGTGCTCCTGACTACTGCCGGGTATTGTAGCCGCAATACTCCGGTTTTTCAAGGTTGTTGCATCTCCCGGCGGGCCGTGAGCAGGTGCGGGCGTGAACGGGTGAGCGGGTGAATCGTTCACTCGGTCACCCGTTCACCGTGTCACCGCGTCACCGCGCGCACAGCCCCGCCCGCTACCTGAAGAAGTAGAACCGCTCGAGTGTCAGCGTCCTGTTCTTGCCGGGTTCCAGTTTCACTTCCCACTCGACGACCGTCAGGGGGTTGAACCGCGACCACCAGCCATAGTAGTTGTAACCGTAGTTCCAGTTCCACCAGCTCGGATACTCTCCCCTCGACGCGAGCGACACCTTTGCGTCTTCCGCCTTCTCGACCGTGCCGTGCACCCAGCGCTTCACACGGACCGTCACAGCCTCGCGCTTGAGGTTTGTCAGTTCCATCGAGAACTTGTCGCTCACGCGGACATAGTCGCAGCCGTCTTCCAGTCGCACGTTCTGTTTTCTTGCGAGCTCCTCTTCGGATGTCCGGTTCATGATATCGGTTGCGACGGTGAGCTTGAGCTCATTCTGCGAGCCGGAGGGCGTGTACGTGAGCCGCTCCTGCGCGATGATCTGACCGTTCTTGAAGACGCTTGCGACGCCGGTCGACCAGGGGAACCCGGTATTGTTCTCAAGTACGAGCGAATGCCAGACCCTGCGCGCCTCTTCCTCGTTGGCGGGCAACTGGTTGCCCGAGTGTTTCCGGTAGAGCTCGGCCGCCGCGCGGTCGAAATTGTATTCCCACGTGTAGATATCGCGGTACTTGATCTTCGCTTGATGCAGCAGGAGTTTCGCCCTGGCGCCGGCGGCGAGTTCGAGCTTCCCGCAATCGTAGAGGAAGAGGTCCTCGTTCGCCCCTGCGAACGCAGTGTCGGCCTCAGGCTGACCTGCGCCCGCCGGCCGCTCGATGGGTTGGTAATCGCCGGCGACCTGCGCGGCGTTGCTGGCCCAGTCACCCCTCGCCCCATAGAATACCTGCTGCTGGATCGACGAAGCGCGATTCGCGCCGGACTCGACGATACTCTCGAGCGTCAGCGGCGAGAGGCACTCCTGGCGGAAGAAATGCGGGACGCCCGCGGCAAGCCGCACGTGCGCGCCGTGGAGCGGGCCGAGATCGTTCTCGATGACGCCGTGCATCACCAGTTCCGCCGTCTCCTCGCCGGACAGGTCCAGCCTGTACGACGGGAACCAGTTCATGCCTTTCACGAGGTAGACCATCGCGATCACTACCGGCCCTTCCGCTTTCCTTCTCACGGAGATCGAGAGCTGCTTCGCCTTTCCCTTCATCTTGAACGACAACTCAGGCTTCTCGTCCAGCACCATCACCGAGCTGATGTCCGTGGATTCCACGATGAGAAGCCCTTCGTCCGTCTGCACTGCATAGTGGACCGCCGCGGGCGCGCGCGATGTCGGCGGCTGCGAAACGACCGTGGAAGTCATCGACCTCGACGACCAGTGCGGTCCCCACCATGGATAGTCCCACCAGTACGGGTACCAGGTGCTGTACGTTATCGTCTCCTCGCGGTCCGTCGTCTTGCCCGTGGAGCCGGGCTCTTCCTCGGCCCCCTGGACGAGCACCTTCTGTAGTGTGCCGACCACGGTCGGGTTCGGGCCTGAACTCAGGAAGAGCTTCATCTGCTTGCCGACGTTCGCCAGCATGATGTCTTCGATATCGGTGCAGTCGACCTCGCGCTGCGCCTCGACGAACTCCGCGGCAACTGACGTGACCTCGGCCTTGTCGGGGTCAGCGAGGGCGAAGAATGTGCCGAAGACCGCGTTCGGGACCTCGCCTATCCGGAGCACGTTCCCTTCCTTCAGCGAATAGTAGCGCCTGACGAACGCGTACTGGTTCTTGAAGACAACGATATCGGCGATTTCGCCGTTCGCCTTCTCCGGCGCGGGGAAGGCGGTGCCGAGCTGCACGCCCTCGGCCGTCTCCTGCGCCGAACAGCCAATTCCGCCTCCGCCGATCTGACACACAGCCAGCGCGACCAATGCCAGCACAATGGCCGGGCACCAGGCCGCAGCTCTTGGGGTTGTCATTGCACACCTCCAAATCCAAAATCCAAGATCTAAAATTCGAAATCCGTCTACTTGCTTTCCGCCGGGAACACTATCTTGATCACCTTTCCATCGAGCTCGAAGAGCGCCTCGCCTCCGAGCGAAAGGACGCCCTGGTTGTTCTGCGCGGTCAACCTGGTCAGCACCTCGTCGAACCGCGCGCTGCCGAATTCGACGACCTCATCGGGCGCCGGCACCGGCTTGTCCTTCACCGTCTGCGCATCGACCCAGTTGGCGCCGCGCCGGAAGAACGAACGGTTGCCCACCTGCTGGACGTTCGTTATCCGCACCGTGTTCATTTCTGCGTCCTGGAACTCGTTTGCGCGGTTGCTCTTGCTCTGTGCGCGCTGCTCGGCTATGTTGTTCTGTTGACTCTGCGCGTGTGCGCCGCCGCGCTTCAGCACGGCCGACTGCTGGAAGTTGTCAAGCGCAGTGCTGTTCTGGGCGATGCGGTCGGCAAGGTTCGTCCCCTCGTTCGCAAGGAATGCCGTGTACTCCGTCAACACGCCGAACTCGGTCGAAAGACGCACGATCTCGTCCGTCAACTCCTTCATTCGCGGGTCGACGGGCAGGGCGGTATTGTTGGTCCGCGGCACTGCCGCAGTCTCCGCGCCCATCTGCCGGATCGCGTCCGCCAGGACCGCTATTCTGCGGCTCGCCCACAGCCGCGCGACGAATGCGTTCTTCATCGTCGCCTTCTCGAGCGCGAACTGGAGCGAATACGTCCTCGCCTCGCCAAGATAGCTGCCCCGGAGCCGGAACCGGAGCGGACCTCCGCCGGTGTACTTGCCGAGCACTACCAACTGGTCGCCCTTGAACATGTCGGGCAGAACGGAAGGCAGGACATCCCTTACCGTTCCCGCCAACACGTTGCCGTCAGCGTCCACCGCCTCGAGCGCCGGCGCGGCCAGGATCGGCCCGCTCAGCTTGGAGAACAGCGACGACACCTTCACTTCCACATCCTCGTCCGGCTGGACGACGGTCATAGCGGCGCGCGATGTCTGCGCGATGTTGTCGAGCAGCGGGGCGTTGACATCGTGGCCGACGCCGAACGTGAATATGCGCCGGCCGTGGACGTTCGCCTTGGCCACATCGGTCCGGATCTGCACCTCGCTCGTGATGCCGATGGTCGGAAGGCCGTCGCTCAACAACAGGACGAGCGGCAGAAGCTCCTGCGTCGGCCCCTGGCTGACCGCCTCGAGCACGGCGTCGTGGAGGTTCGTTCCGCCGCTGGCCTGGAGCGAACGGACGTACGCGCGCGCGTCCGCGATCGTCTTCGCGTCCTTCACGACCGGCTTGAAGCTGAAGCGCTCGATGTGGTCGTTGTAGTCGATGATATTGAACGCCTCCCCGTCGCCAAGCCCTTCGATGACCTGCAGGGCGGCGGCCTTCGCCTGCTCGATCTTGTTGCCCTGCATGCTGCCGGACCGGTCGAGCACCAGCGTCAGCTCGCGCTTCATGCTCTTCGCGCCCGCCTCCTGCGCCTCAGCGGGCAGACCGGCCAGGAGCAGGAAATAGCCGCCGCCGGATTTAGCGTCGGGATACGCCAGCAGCGACGCGGTCACCTCGCCTTTCTCCAGCATGTACGAGAGCTGGAACGGGCCGGGCTCAGTCGTCCTGCCGCCGGAGAGCGTGACCGTCCCGCCGCCCGTGTCCTTGCGCGAAAAAACGACCGGGTGGCTCGGGGAATAGACCGCGGAGACGGCCTTGCTCGATCTGATGTTGACGGTGATCGTCCACGGGACCGTCGAAAGCGAGAGCATCTCGCTGCGTGGCAGCAGGTAGTCGACCCTGTTGTCGTCCCGCTCGAGGAGCTCTTCATAAACGACGCGGACGACCTGGCGGCCGCGCGGTTCGACGGGGAAGACGCTGCTTCGGATGAGACCGTAGCCGGCGAATTCCAGCAGCGCCGGGTCGCGCAGTTTCGCCACGATACTCTTGTACGTCCTGATGGCCTCCGCTTCCGGGAGCAGTTTCGCCGTCGGCTCGGCCGACTTGCCCTCGAAATCGAACGACCGAACGGACGCGCCCGCTGGAACGGGGATCAGCAGGACCGCCTCCTGCCTCGCCCCGCCCGGGTTGTACAGGCGAACGACCATGGAGGTCGTCGCGGCCTGGTCCGCGATGTTGACGCTCGCCTCGACGCCCTCGACGACGATCGCGTGCGGCGCGGAACGGACCGACCTAGAACTCGACCACACCTGCGGCGCGACGATGTTCTGCTCGCTGAGCCCGCTCAGCTCGGTCTCCTGCGAGTGGGCAACGTCCCAGCACATCGCGGACGACGCGAACGCCACAGCAATCACCAACAACCTGATCAACCACGCCCTGGTATCCATGGCCAGCCTCCTTCCATCGAAAAAACTCTCGCGCCTCTCGCGCGACCTGAAACAACCTGCAAGCAACTCTCTCAGCTTCCACCAGATTATACAGCCGGTTTGGCGTTTTTCGCGTAACAGGTCTGTAACGGGTGGGGCGGGAGCTGGATTCCGGGCGCGTCACAGAAGGCGCTCCTATTCCCTGCGGCGCGGAAATGATGGGCGCAGGAGACCGTCCGTCTTTTCATTGCGCCGGCGTCTTTTTGCGCTTGACAACCCGCGTGCGCGAGGCCGTAGGCGTTTCGGCTTCTACCCCGGCCATGCCGGGGGTTCCGAGACCGCCTTGCGCCTGCCGCAGCGTAGCCGCGGGAGAATCAACCGCAAAGCACGCAAAGATCGCAAAGCAAAAAGAACTCAACCGCACACGTAGCCATCTGCCGCTTGACCTTCGTCCCGGCGTGTGGTAGGATGAGCCGCATGCTCATCGACGTCCATGCGCATCTTGACATGCTCGCCGATTTCGAGTCGAGAGCCTCCCTGTCATTCCCGCTTTCGCCGGAATGACGGTCGGCATTGCCTGGCCTTTCCGTTTCTGTGTCTTTTGTGCCTTTTTGTGGCTGATTCGTTTCTGGGATCGAAACACATGACAAGACCAGACTACCCCGGCGGCGGGACCTTCGTTGCGCTCTTCGTCGCTACGATCGTGCTTCGCTTCGCGCTCACCGCCGCGGCGCAGGAAGAGTGGAAGACAGAGATGAAAGACATCGAGATCCCCATGCGCGACGGGAAATCGCTCGCGGCGGATGTCTACCTCCCGCCGAAACCGGGCAAGTACCCGGCCGTGCTCATCCAGACGCCCTACAACAAAAAAAACATGGGCGCGCCAATCTCCGGGACCGATTCAAAGAGCGGCGATGTCGGCCGCGGGTCCGTCTCCGACACGCTTGGCCTGCTCGACCGCGAACACTACGTCTACGCCGTTGTCGACTGGCGCGGGTTCTATGTCTCGAAGAAGGCGATGGACGGCGTGAACAAGCGCAAATGGCGGCGCGGCCAGGACGGCTTCGACTGCGTCGAATGGCTCGCAAAACAGGAGTTCTGCAACGGCAAGATCGGCACGTGGGGCGGCAGCGCGCTCGGCAAGCAGCAGTTCGACACCGCCTTCGAACACCCGCCGCACCTCGTCTGCTGCGTCCCGCTCATCGCCGGCATGGGCCAGCGCTACGAATCGTACTACGAGGGCGGTATCATGCTCGAACACCATATCAAGATGATGGACTTCCTAGGCTACGGTGTCTCGACGTTCGTCAATGACAACCCGCGCCCTGGCACGGTCGTCTGGAAATACGCCGAGAGGATGTCGTACAAACCTCAGGACATCGAGGTGCCGTGCCTCATGATCTCCGGCTGGTGGGACCATTTTCCGGACCAGGTGCTGAAGACCTTTGTGGACATCGTCGCCGAGGGCGGCGAGAAGGCGCGCGCGAATTCGAAGCTGCTCATGGGCCCGTGGGACCACGTCTCCGTCGGGCTCGCGAAACAGGGCGATGTCTCGTTCGAGCTCGCCGAGAAGGCGTCCGCGCAGGCCGCAAAGGCGTTCTTCGACCATTGGCTCCTCGGCCTCGACAACGGTTGGGAAAAGACCGCGCGCGTCCGGTACTGGCAGAGTAACGAGGAGAAGTGGTACGAGGCGGAATCGTGGGAGGGGATCAAGCGCGAAACGGTCACGCTCTTTCTCCATACTGATGGCACCATCGATCCGAGCCGTGACCGTGAGGGAGCGGCCAAGGACGGTCCCGAACCCGGGAGTGAAGGTAAAGCGGATCCCGAACAAAAAGACGCCTTGACCCGGCACTACGTACACGATCCGGAGGATCCGACGCCCACGCTTGGCGGAGCGAACCTGCCGCCGGCGAAGCACGGACCGACCGACCAGCGGCCGCTTGAAAAGCGGAAGGACGTGATCGTCTACTCGACCGGCCCGCTCGACAAGCCGCTGCGCGTGAACGGCAACGTCGAGTTGTCGTTCGATTTCATCGTCAACCGGCCGAGCTGCGATTTCACCGCGCGGCTGTGCGAACTGCGCGAGGACGGCAAGTCGATTCTTGTGGCGGATGCCGCGCAGCGCTGCAAGTCGCTCGAGCCTGGAAAGAAGTCGCGTGTGACGCTGCGGTTTCCTGCGACGGCGTACACGTTCCCGAAAGGGCGCGAGCTGCGCGTCTACCTGTCGTCATCGAACTCGCCCCGCTACGAACGGAACCCGCACACCGGCGCGGACCACTGGGACGCGAAGACGGCCCTTGACCTCGACGTGACGATCCACCACGAGAATGCCGAGTTGAAACTGCCGGTGAGGGGGGATTAGCCGTGCTCTATGCTGGAAACGTCAAACGAAATATGACGTTTTCTTGTCGTGCCGGAGGACGAATCTCAATGACCAAATCCCAACACCCGCCGACAATAGAGATTGGGATTTGGGCTTTGGGATTGTGCGGAATGGGGTCAGATGTGCCCCCGACTTTCTACTTGCGGCTGTTTCCAATGCCCGACCCTGAGCACTGCCCCGGCTATTCCGAAATAATTAAATAAGGTAGCTTAGCGTCCGCGTTCCAGAATCCGTTCGAGCGCCCGCTTCGCCTCGCGGCGGACGCCGTCGTCGGGGTCGTTGTCCCTTGCCTCGGTTAGCGCTTCAACCGCGGAAGCCGCCACAGGGCCCATCTTGCGGAACGCGCTCGCAGCGGATTCGCGAACCTTCGCGTTGTCACTCCGCAGCGCCTCAAGCAACGCCGGGATCGCCGGCTCGCCGAAGGCCACTATCGACTCCTCGACCTCCGCGCGGAAGCCGGCGTCCTTGTCGCCGAGCAATTGCGCCAGCGCGCGGATCCTGTCCTCCGGGCGCGATCTGCCCGCCGCCAGCCCCTTGACGGAGTGGATGCGCACCATCCGGTCCTTGTCGTCGAGGAGCGACATGAACACTTCAACGACCGACTCGTCATCAGGCGCGATTGCGGCAAGCGCCTGCAACGCCCGCTCTGCTGTCATGTTGTCCCAGTATTCGTCGGGGTGGTTCCGGACGAACTCGATTAAGTCCGGCGCCGCGCCTTTTGCCTCCGCGCCGATCGCGCCGAGTATCTCCGGTACCTTCGGTCGCGCGCGCCCGCCCATCGTTTTCAACGCCTCGGCAAGCGCGGGTACGGCGCACGGACCGATCAGTTTCAGGGCCTCCTCGGCATTGTGTTCGACAATGCCGTCTTCGAGTGCGGCGACAAGCGCGGGCACGGCCTCGCTTGCCGCTGCGCCGAGTTTACCGAGCGTATTGACCGCGATCTGGCGCGTCGACCGCTTCCGGTTCGCATCCTGGAAGAGCCGCGCGAGCGCCGGCGTGGAATCGCTGCCGATCATCACGAGTGCGCCGGCGCAGACGCGGCAGAGGTTGTCCTTCGTCATGCCGTCGATGAGCGCGGGTATTGCCGCGCGCGCGTCCGGCCCGATCCGGCCGAGGGCGGCCGCGGCCGCGTCGGATTCGAAATCGGGTTTCTTCTCCACGACCTCGATCAAATCAGGCACGGCAGACGCCGCGCACTTACCCAGTTCGCCGAGCGAGTCGGCGGCCGTCTTGCGCACGAGCGCGTCCGGGTCCGTCTTCATGCTCTTCACGAGCGGCGCGACGGTATCGGTCGAGCCGGCGCCGATCCGGGCGAGCGCACCAGCCGCTGCCAGGCGCTCGCGCTGGTCCGGCCCGGCCTGGAGGATGTCTGCGACACCCGCGATCGATTCCGCGGCCGCGGGACCGATATCCGACAGGATCGAGACTACGCTCAGGCGGACGGCCAGGTTTGAGTTCTTCAGTTCCGGGATCAAGGCGGGGACCGCGTCCTTGCCGATCTTCGCGAGCGCGTCCGCCGCGGCCTTGGTGAGCGACGGCGGGTCGCTCGAGATGATCCCCACTCCGACCACCTCGTACAGCGGCTGCGCCTCCTTCCATTTCCGTTCCGATTCGTAGTCCTTCAGCATGACGATGAGTCGCGGGACGGCGCTCCGTGCGGGCGGGCCGATCTCGGCGAGCGCGACGGCGGCCTTGTGGCGTGTGTCGAAGTTCTGACTGTCCAGTTGCGCGGTCCACTCCCTGACGGTCTTGCCCTGGTGCACCTTCTCCTCATCGCCCCCGCCGCAGCCGGCGGGGAGCAGGAGAAGAAGCAAGAGTCTGAGCAGGATCTGTCGCATGGAAGGAAGCCTTTTAGCTCTTCGTATCATTTGACCTTGGTGGCCTCTCACCTGGGGATCGCGCTCCTGTTCGTATGCCTGTTGCACACGCATCTGCAGGCCGGGCTTCTCTGAACCCTCAAGTGTGTTGGCGATTCCTCGCTGCGGCTCGGAATGACATGTCCACGTTTCTTCACGAATAGCCGGGCTGGTGCTCTAATCGCTTTCGCCTCTGTGTTCTCTGCGCCTCTGTGGTGAATCCCCGGTCGTCCCCATGCACATCGCTACATGACCCGCTACTCAGACAGATTGCCACGGACGAACCTGCACAGCCGCTCGGCCGCCTCCTTGATCCTCGAGTCCTCGATGGCGGCGGAGATGCGGAAGTAGCCTTCGCCCTCCTTGCCCATTGCGTTGCCGGGCAGGACGATCACGTGTTCCTTCTCGATCAGTTCCATCGCGAACGAGGTCGAGGTAAATCCCTTTGGAACGGGCAGCCACGCGTAGAGGGTCGCGGCGGGCCGCTTGATCTTCCAACCGTGCGAATTCGCGGTGTCGACGAGGATGTCCAGGCGTTTCTGGTAGCCCTGCCTGATCTCCTTCTGCGCTTCCCAGCCGTTGAGGAGCAGCTCCGCGCCCGCGAGCTGGACCGCGGTGAACGCGCCCGAATCGAGGTTCGCCTTCAGCCCGCCGAGCGCGGCGAGCACGTCCGCATTGCCCGCCACCCAGCCGAGCCGCCAGCCGGGCATGCTGAACATCTTCGAGAACGAATGGAACTCCACCGCAACATCGCGCGCGCCCGGCACCTGCAGGATCGACGGCGACGGCGTGTCGAAGTAGATTTCGGAATACGACAGGTCGTGCGCGACAATGACACCATGTTTGTGCGCGAAGGCGACGACCTTCTCAAGGAACTTCAGGTCGCAGACGGCGGCGGTCGGGTTGTTCGGGTAGTTGATGAACATCAGCCTGATCCGCTCGCCTTTCTTCGCTCCGATCGCGTCGAGGTCGGGCAGGAACCCGTTCTTCTCGCGCAGCGGCATGAACTGTGCCTTGCCGTCGGCGAAGATGGTCCCGGAGAAATACGGCGGGTAGCCCGGGTCGGGGATGAGCACGGTATCACCGGGGTTGACTATCGTGAGCGGCAGGTGGCCGATGCCTTCCTTGGTGCCGATCAGCGCGCGGACCTCGCGGAGCGGGTCGAGTTCGACGCCGAAGCGTCGTTTGTGCCACGCAGCGGCGGCCTCCCTGAACTCCGGGCAGCCGCGGTCGTTGGGGTACCTGTGGACGCGGGGCAGCGACAGCGCCCTCTTCAGCGCCTCGACTGCGATTGCGGGCGGCGGCAGGTCGGGGTCGCCGATGCCGACGTTGATGACGTCTTTTTTTTGCGCGAGCAGTCGCTCCTTGGCGCGATCGAGCTCCACGAAGATGTAGGGCGGCAGCCGTTTCAAACGGTCCGCGGGCGAGAAGGGAGATGCCGTGGTCATTGTGGTTCCAGGGAAAAACAGGCCGGACGAGAGCGCGGCAAGCGCGCGGGAGAATCTACAGGGCAAGGACCGCTCGTGTCTTCTTCAACCGCCGCTTCAGCGGTTCCATCTCCAGCCGCAGGCCCTCAAGCGCGTCCACGCCCATGACTTGGCCGTCGGTCTTGGAGGCGAAAACGACTATGCGCGTCGCGGCCTCGCCGGCGCACTCGATCTGCGCTTCACCGATTCGCCTCTTGATGATCCGGCCTTCGATGGTCTCAATGGGGATCGTCTTGGCGGGCTTGATGCCGAGCCTGTGCAGAATGGAAGAAGGGACGACAGAGTATATGGCGCCGGAATCGATGAGAAACTCGACCTTTTCCATGACTTCCGGTGCCGATGGATTCCCGATTTCTACTTCGAGAACGGTCAGTCCCATTTCCGGTTCGCTCCATCTTGCCCGGCGCCAGGTTGTTCAGAGGCGTTGGCCCGCGCGGATCCGCAGCTTCCTCCGTCGATTCCGCTGCCTGTGGGACTCCAAACGCCGGATTCCTGCGTGATCGTACTGCTGCGCGGCACTCCGCCGCAGCGGCGCGCCCTGCAACAAACCGCAAAGCCGTGTTGCAGGGGCTTTCCGGCTCGCGGTTATCTCTTGGAATACTGGAACCGTCTGCGCGCGCCGCGCTGTCCGTATTTCTTGCGTTCTTTCATGCGCGGGTCGCGCGTGAGAAGTCCCTCGGCGCGGAGCTTGGGTTCGAGTGTCGGCTCGGCCTTGCAGAGGGCGCGGGATATCCCGAGCACCATCGCCCCGCACTGGCCGCTCTTGCCGCCGCCCTCGGCCTTCGCGAAGACATCGTACTTTGCGACCGTCTTTGTGACCTGGAGCGGTATGAGCAGCAGCGCCCTGTCCGCCTGGCCGGGGAAGTACGTCTCGTAGTCTTCGCCGTTGACGAGTATTCGTCCCGCTCCGCGAAGCAATCGCACGCGCGCCAGCGATTTCTTGCGTCTGCCAATACCGCGATAGAGCAGCGGAGCCAATTCTTGTTCAGTCATCTTTCTGTCTCCAGGTGGTTGTGTCCGGGCCAATTGAAAAACGCGCTAGGAACCTATCCTAGACCGATCAGTGCCGCGACCGTGAGGGAACGGCCACGGGTGTTCGTAGTAACGACTTCAGTCGTTCGGTCAACGAGCGACTGAAGTCGCTACTACGAACGCTCGCGGCTCGGTACTGCCTCTCAGGCCAGCTTCTCCGGCTTCTGTGCCTCGTGCGGGTGGTTCGGGCCGGCGTAGACGTGCAGCTTGCGGATCATCTGGTTGCCGAGCTTCGTCGCCGGGACCATGCGCTTCACGGCAAGGTAGAGGACGCGCTCGGGATGCTTGGCCATGACGGTCGCGATCGAGGTCACAGTGCGGCCGCCGGCAAAACCCGAGTAGCGCTGGTACACCTTCTGCTGCATCTTCTTGCCCGTCAGCACCACCTTCTCGGCGTTGACGACGACCAGGAAGTCGCCCATGTCAAGATGGGAGCTGTAGGTCGGCTTGTGTTTTCCCATGAGTACAGTGGCAAGCCGAGTGGCGAGCCGGCCAAGCGTCTTGCCGGCGGCATCGACCAACAGCCATTTGCGATTGGCCTGGTCCTTGACCGTTGCAATGTACGTCTCTGTTCGTCGCATTTTTCCTTCTCCTATTCCAATGGATGCCGGTCCCTGGCCGAGCCCAAGAGAGGAACGAGAACCGCGTAGGAAACCATAATTCGCGGCGCATGTCAACAAAAAGCGTCAGCGCCCGCTCAGGCATGGCGTTCTTGCAGCCTGCTGGCCCGCATTATTCTCGAACGTTCCGGCGACATGCCCGGGTTCGTAGTAACGACTTCAGTCGTTGGGCAGTCGAGCGACTGAAGTCGCTACTACGAACTGTCGACTCGCGCGAAGGTTCGTGGATAATCCGGGCTAGTTCTCTTCGGGCGGGGTGGTCAAGTACCTATCTCGGCGGGAGCTTCCCCAGTTCCCTGGTTGCCCGCGCGCGGACACCTGCGTCCGGGTCCGAGGCGGCGATCTGTTCGAGGTGCGTCCGCGCAGCCTCTCCGCCCGAGCCCAGGAGCCCGACCGCCGCGACCCGTGCGTCGGAGTCGCTGCCGGCTGCCGCATACACCTCAAGCGCCATGGCGATGATCAGGCCCTTCACCTCATCCGTGTGCGGAAGGGAAAGGAGTGCGACGCGTCTCACGTCTTCGGACGGGTCGTTACGCGCGACCTGCCAGAGCGTCGACTCCGCCTCGCTCCGTACGGCCTCGGGGTACTCGGACACGGTCTCCGACGCGGCGACGAACCTCATCTCCGCCTCCGGGTCGCTCGTGAGTATGCGCAGGAGGGCGCGATGGCTCTCCGCTGATTTGTGGTCCATGAGCGTCCTGATCATCTTTGCGCGCTCTGTCGAGGGAAGATTCCCCTGCTCATAGAACGAAAGGAAGGTGCGCATCGCCTCGGCAAGCCACCATGGCGGTTCGTACGGCTGTCCTGCCGGAGGGGAGACCGTGTGCGTGTCACGAAACTGTTTCTCGTGCCGCAGGAGCGTGCCCAGGTGGAGGACCAACGTGCCACGCTCCGCCTGGTCCTGCGCGCGGGACAACAGGTCGCTCAAAAGGCCGAGCGCTCCCCTGACCACATCGTCGCTCAGGAGGTATGACTTGGGGCAGCCGGGGGGGGAAAAATAGCCAAGGGCTTTCTTTTTGGCATCCCCGGCGGCCGGCATCTTCTTGAGGAAATCCTCCACCTCGTCGAAATCCTTGCCGCCGCCGGCCATGAGCGCGGAGATGACGGTGTCGATCTGCCCCTCAGGACGCCGTGATGCGGCGAGCTCCAGCAGCGCGGCCGACGCCTCGTCGGCGGGACAGCGCGCCAGAACCCCCAACAGCGCCGTCGTGATCTCGCCGGACGTGTCGCCGCGTATCAGTGTCAGCCGGATCTGTTCGGCCGTCTTCGGATCCTTCTTCAGCTTCAACGCCAGCGCCCCCAGCGCGACGACGGCCTTGTCGCTGGTGGGCTGGCCTGTGTCCGCGGACTCGACAAGTGTACCGAGAATCTGGTCCGCCGTGTCGCTGTCCGCGCGCTGGAACATCTTCTGGACGAGCACGTTCTGAAGTGAACCGCCGTCCGGCTTGACGGGTTTGTCCGGCGTGGTCGGCTGCTTGGGTTGAGTATCCGATGAAGTGGAACCGGAGCCCTGGCCGGCCTGCTTGCCCGACGCCCCGTCCCCGGGCGATTTCGTGCGACCGTCCTTCGGCTTCCTAGCCGTAGCCTCGCGCGGCGGGCGGTTCTTTTCTTCGATTCTGGGCGGGAAGACAAGCACCCACACCAGCGCGCCGAAGGTCGCGGCGAACGCCACGCCGGCAACCGTCCACAACCCTATCGCCCAGCGTCTAAAAGATTTGTCCATCTCGCCCTCTGTAACGCTCCCTCTCCCAAAGGGAGAGGGGGACCGGCTTCTCCCTCTCCCTCTGGGAGAGGGCGGGGGTGAGGGTCGAACGCAGGCCCAAGACAAAAAGGATCGCGGTGGGCTTCTCTCCCGCTTGTCGTCTTGTTCTGCAGTCCAAATCCTGGGTGTTGAGGATGCCCTCACCCTGACCCTCTCCCAGAGGGAGAGGGGATCCGTTCTCCCCTCGCTGCTCGCTACTCCCGCCATTATCTCAGGTTCCGCCCCGCCTGTCAAGAAGAACACTCAGTCGTATTCCTTGACAGTCCCGGAACGATGGCTTATAATCGGCGATTGCGGATTTGCGATTCTGGCTTCTGAATTCTGGATTCCGGCTTCTGTTCTCAATTCCTCCCCATTTCGATGATTGACAGATGAACCTCCTCGATGCCGCATCTCGCGGAAAGACGACTGCCGCGATGAAAGAGGTCGCGCGGGACGAAGGCGTCGCCGTCGCGAGGATCGCCGCGCTCATGAAGAGGGGCCGGCTCGTGATCCCGATGAACCGCCTGCGGAGGGGCCGGGTCCGCGCCGTCGGGATCGGCGACGGGCTGCGCACAAAGGTGAATGCGAACGTCGGCACTTCAGCGCGTGCCAGCGACAGGGCGTTTGAGAGGAAGAAGGTGCGCGCGGCGATCGAAGCTGGCGCCGATGCGGTCATGGACCTCAGCACGGGGCGGGATATCGATTCCACGCTCGCGGCCGTGCTCGACACGTCCACCGTCCCGGTCGGTACGGTGCCGGTCTACCAGGCGGCGATCGAGGCAGGCGACCCGACCCGCATGACGGCCCGCTCTATACTCGATGCGGTGAGGCGTCACGCGCGGATGGGCGTCGATTTCCTGACGCTCCATTGCGGAATCAGGCAGGCCGCTGTCCCGCTGCTGCGCAAGCGGCTCGTGGGCGTAGTGAGCCGTGGCGGGGCGTTCCTCTTGAAGTGGATGGCGTGTCACGGCGCCGACAACCCGCTGTACACGCACTACGACGAGGTCCTCGACATCTGCCGCGAGTACGACGTGACGATAAGCCTCGGCGACGGGCTGAGGCCGGGCTGTCTCGCGGACGCGACCGATGCCGCGCAGATCTCCGAACTGAAGAACCTGGGCCGGCTTGCAGCGCGGGCGCTGAAGCGCGGCGTTCAGACGATGATCGAAGGGCCGGGTCACGTGCCGATCGACCAGATCGAGCGGAACGTCCGGCTCGAAAAACAATACTGTCATGGCGCGCCGTTCTACGTGCTTGGCCCGATCGTGACGGACGTCGCGCCGGGCTATGACCATATCACTTCCGCGATCGGTGGTGCGCTTGCGGCCTGGCATGGGGCGAACTTCCTGTGCTACGTCACGCGGCGCGAGCATCTTGGCCTGCCCGACATCGACGACGTGCGCGAGGGTGTGTATGCTGCGCGGATCGCGGCGCACGCGGCGGACGTCGCGCGCGGGCTGAAGGGGGCCCGGAACTGGGACGACGAGATGTCGCGCGCGCGCGTGGGGCTGGATTGGGACAGGATGTTCGAGCTCGCGCTCGATCCGAAGACCGCCGGGAAGCTGAAAGGCAAGACGCCTGCCCGCGGCGAGGACACGTGCTCGATGTGCGGCAAGTACTGCTCCATGAAGATCTTCCGCGACCTGTAGGAGGCAGCTCCGTCCGCCGAAACGCGCGCTTGCGCGCGAAGAGTGGTGAGCGGCCTGCGTGTGCCGTTTCTCTCGAAACGTCGAATTACCGGCCTGTGGTTTCAGACGACAATGGCAATCGACCCCGGAAAACAGCCGCAGCCTTTGCCCGCACAACCGCCGCGGCCGGGTCCGGCGGCGCCGCTGGGCGCGCCGCACGGCACTCCGAAGGTCGGCCCGCCCCAGGGCGGACCAAAGGCCGCTCCACCGGGAGGCGCGGGCGCGCCACATGGACCCGCCCCGGCCCGACCTGCGGCTCCGCAACCGCAATCCTTGCAGCGACCCGGGACGCAGCAACCGCTGCACAGGGCACCCGCCTCGCAGCCGGCGCCCACCCGGGAGCCCGCGCCCGCGCTCGTCAGCGCGACCAAGACCGCACCCAGCCGAGATAAGGTAGAGGTCTTTCGAAAGAAACACCGCACGTCGCTACTCGCGCTCCTATTCAGCGATATGGTCGGCTCCACGTGGCTCAAGCAGGAACTCGGCGATGCAAAGGCCGTCGCGCTTATCCAGCGGCACGCGGAGATCGTAAGGCAGGCGCTGGGCGCGTTCCCGGAGGCGCAGGAGATCTCCACGGCCGGCGATTCTTTTTTTTGCGTATTCACGCGCCCGTCCGATGCCGTCGCCTGCGCGCTCAAGGTGCAGTCCGCGATGCGGCGCGAGTTCGCGCAGTCGGCCGGGCCGGCAGGGATGCCGGCGCTCCCAGAGCGGCCGACCGGCCCGGGGCAGAAACCCCCGCCCGCCGTCGCCTCGCTTTCCATCCGGATCGGCATCCATCTCGGCGAGGTCGTCGTCGAAGAACGAAGAGACGAGGCCAAGCCGCTTGATCTCTTCGGCCTCCAGGTCGATACCGCCGCGCGAGTGATGTCGCTCGCCGAGGGTGGCCAGATCCTCTGTACGCGCGCAGTATTCGACAACGCCCGGCAGGTGTTGAAAGGCCGGGATATCTCCGCGCTGGCCCTTGCCGGGCCCGGCCCCGCCGCGACGGCACAGAAGCTGCAGCCGCTCGCATGGCTGAACCACGGGCCGTACGTACTGAAAGGCGTCGAAGAGCCGATCGAGGTCTGTGAGGTCGGCGAGAAAGGGATCGCGCCGCTCCGCCCGCCCGGCATCTCCGAAAAGGCGCGGCCCACCGGGGCCGCGGTCGAGGAGCTCGGCTGGCGGCCCGCGCCCGACGGCAAAATACCCGGCACCGAGTGGGTGCTCGAGACCAAACTCGGCGAAGGCGGGTTCGGCGAGGTCTGGCTCGGCGGACACCTCCGGTCGAAGGAGAAGCGGGTCTTCAAGTTCTGCTTCCTGAAGGAGCGCGCAAAGACGTTGAAACGCGAGCTCGCGCTCTTCAGGTTGATCCGCGAACAGATGGGCGATACGCCGGGCATCGTGCGCCTGCACGAGGTTTTTTTTGAACAGCCGCCGTACTATCTCGGGATCGAGTACATCCCGGGCCGCAACCTGCGCGACTGGCTTCTGGAAGGGAAGCGGCTCAAGAAGCTGCCGACCCGGGCGAAACTCGAGATCGTCGCCCAGATCGCCGCGGGGCTCGACAAGGCGCATCGCGCGGGCGTCATCCACCAGGATATCAAGCCGCAGAATATCCTGGTCGACGAGAAGCTGCCGCTCCAGGCCGGCGGCGCGCCGCATGTGAAGCTGTCGGATTTCGGGGTCGGCAAGGTCGTGGACCAGGAGGTGCTCGGAAAGGTCGGCCTGACCGGCGGCGGGAAGAGCCTGCTGCGCACAACCGGCTCGGCGGGCGAATCGGGCACCATCCTGTACATGGCGCCGGAGCGCATCGAGGGGCGCGGCGCGTCGACACAGAGCGACCTCTATTCGCTCGGCGTCGTCCTCTTCCAGATGATGGCGCGCGATATGGACCGCGCGGTGACGCTCGAATGGGAAAGGGAAGTGCGCGACCCGATCGTCAGGATCGATCTGCGCAAGGTGCTCGCCGGGAACCCGGACCGGCGGCTCAAGAGCATGGGTGAGTTCCTCGAGCGCATCCGCACGTGGGCGCTGCGCAGGCGAAAACGCACGCGACGCAGGATCGCGTTCTTCCTGCTGCTGGTCATCCTCGCGTGCGGGGGGTACGTGTACTTCTTCCAGTGGGACAGGATCCTCGCGTTCTGGCGGTCGCTGCCGGTCCCGTGGTGAGTCTCCCAGTGACGGCCGAAGACGCAGAAGAGAAGACGTGGAACCACTGAAGACGCAGCGCCGCAGCCAAAACGAACCGCAAAGCACGCAAAGAGCGCAAAGCAAAAGGAGCTCGCCGGGCAATTGACTTTGCGCGCTTTGCGTTCTTTGCGGTGAACAAATCTCGTCAAAAAAACAGACTTGTGTCGGATCGTAGTACGGAAGACACCGAAGGCAGCGAAGGAAAGAGGCGATAACCGCTGGAGACACGGAAGACGCCGAAGGCGGCAAAAACAAAGAAACCACCAAGCACTGCGAGGCTATTTGTACTTTTTTCAGTGTCTTCAGCGTCTTCAGTGGTTCAAGGCGTCGCTCACGATGCGGCGTCATAGATGTTGAGTCACGTTTCTGATTGTCGGGCCGGGAAAGTGGACAGAGCTGCAGGTCGAAAGTGAAGCGCTCGCGGACTTCCTGGATCGGGGTTGTGCGATTCGAACATGAACGAAATCTCCTATAGTGGCAACGACTCTCCGGCCTCCGGCCTCCGGCCTCCGGCCTCGACAGCGCGCGTGGACATCATCCTCATGTGCGTGGTCTTCGCGGTGGCCTTCACGCTTCGGTTCATCTACGTACTCCAGATCTACTCCAACCCGTTCTTCGCGCACCCGGTGATCGACGCGCGCATGTACTCCCTCTGGGCGGAGAGCATCTCGCGCGGCTCGTGGCTCTGGAACGAAATCCCGTTCCAGGCGCCGGGCTACGCGTACTTCCTCGCGTACAATTTCATGATCTTCGGCATGAATTACCTCATGCCGATCATGCTGCAGGCGCTCTTCGGCAGCCTCGTCTGCGTCTTCGTGTATCTCATCACACGGCGGCTGCTCGAAAGACAGGGCAGGGTCGTGGCGGCGCTGGCCGGGCTTGGCGCGGCCGCCTACTGGCCGTTGATCTATCACGACGGGCAGTTGATCAGCGAATCGCCGGCGATCTTCCTCGCCTACGCGGGCATCCTGGCGATCGTGAAGGCGAGGGGGGTGTGCGAGGATGTGGAATTGCGCAGGCTTCAAGTTGCACCTGCCGTGGACAGGGCGGAATCAGGAGAAACGGAAGAACGATCGGAGACAGGGGCAGAATCAGAATCAGCAGCAGAAGAACGAGCAGGAGCACGAGCAGAAGCACGAGCACGAGCGGGGGAAGGAGAGGGAGCTGATCGCTCGGCACGTCCGCTGACGCTCGCCTACTGGTTCTTCGGCGGGCTTCTGCTCGGCCTGTCCGCGGCGACCCGGCCGAACATTACGCCGTTCCTCCCGTTCGCGCTACTCTGGGCGCTCGGGTTCCCGCGCATCGTGTCGAAGGAGACCGGGCGCGCGATGCGGCTCGGCGCGTACCGGGTCGTTGCGGCGTTGACGCTTGCGGCGGGGATTCTCATCCCGACCGGTGTGATCACACTGCGCAACTACCAGGTGAGCGGCGAGTTTGCCCCGCTGCAGTGGAACACGTCGATCAATTTCTACATCGGCAACAACGCGAAGGCGACCGGCACACCGTCCGTGCGCGAGGGCGCGGATTTCAACCGGCTGCGCGCATGGCCGGCAAGCGAAGGCCGGGTCGGCCAGATCGAAGAGGCGCGGTTCTTCAGGGAGAAGGCGTTCGAGTACATCAAGGAGACACCCTCCGATTGGCTCCGGCTCGTTCTGAAGAAACTCGTGATCGCCTGGAACTCGTTCGAGATCGGCGACATCCAGGACATATACTACTGGAAAGCGTGGGCATCGGTCCTGCGGCTGCCGCTTCCGGGTTTCGATGTGGTCGGTCCGCTGGCGCTGCTGGGGTTGATCGTCTTCGTGCGCGAATGGCGCAGGCTGTTTCTGCCGTACGCGCTCGTTGCGACGACGGGCGCGGGACTGTTGCTCTTCACCGTGAGCGCGCGGTACCGGCTGATGGCCATCCCCGTGACGGTCTGTTTCGCCGCCGCCGCGCTCGTGCGGATCGGCCGCTGGGCGGGCGAGCGGCGCTGGATCAGGTTTGCGCTCGGATTGGTCGTTCTCGCCGGCGCGACGGTCTTCGTCAACTGCGACTTCTATGATCTTCAGGCCGAGCCCCAGATTTTCCGGACGCACTACCATCTCGGGATGGTCTGTGTCGAGAGCGGCAAGACGGAGACCGACCCGGAACGGTACAGGCAGCAGATGGCGCTTGCCATTGCGGAGTTCAAGAAGGAGCTCGAGCAGGGGCCGGGCGACCCGGACGTGCTGTACGCGCTGGGGACGACCTGCCTGGCCGTGAACGCCTACGACCCCGCCTATACGGCGCTGAAAGAAGCAATGGACAACCAGCCTGACCGCGCGGAGGTGTACGTGGCGATGGGCAACCTCTACGAGAAGATGCGCCGTCTGCCGAACGCGGAGGGCGAGTACCTCGAGGCGATCTCATTGGATCCGAACTGTTTCGAGGCGTACAACAACCTTGGCTACGTGATGGTTCTTCAGGGGAAGCCCGAGGATCAGGAGGAGGCCATCGGCTACCTGATGAAGGCCGCGGAGCTGAAGCCCGCGAGCCCGGACCCGTTTAACAATCTGGGCCTGGCCTACATGGGGCTGAAGAAGTACGACGACGCGGTGGCGATGTTCCAGCGCGCGGTCGAGCGCGACCTCTTCGCGCCGAGCACGCACTACAACCTGGCCCTGGCCTATTTCATGCAGGGGCGGCTCGTGGAGTCGAAGGTGGAAGCGGGGATCGCGCAGAGCCTCGGTCACCCCCGCGCCGAGGCGCTGCTGAGGAAGATCACGAGAGAGCGGTAGCGCGGAGCCTGCCGGCTTGATCAGAATGAGGCCTTGCGCGCGTCCGCGGGCGGGGAAGGCGACTCGGGCACAGTGCCCTCCGTATCCGGCGCGGCGAACCAGACCTTGATCTTCTCCGAGTTCTTCTTGTCGAATCCCAGTTTCAACGCGCCCAACGGATGACGAAAGGTCATCTTCAATTTCTTTGCTCCGGGTTCGGCTGTCGCAGCTCTAACGTCGTTCTTCAGCGCGATGAACAGGTGCGTGAAGTAGCGTTGAACGACGAGCGCCCTGTCCGGCATGAGTTGTGTCCTGAAGGCGCCGTTTGTGTCGACGGCAACCAGGGGTTCCTTCTTCAGTTTCTTTTTCCACAATTCCGCGCACATCTGTTCAGTCGCCTTGATCAGGCCTCGTTCGACGGCCGCGACGTGGGGGGCAACCGGTCTCAGCACATAGTACTGTCGGAAGAGGGTAGTCGCAATGATGGCGGGAAGCACAAGATAGAAGAAGGTGTCTCCTCCACTGCCCAGAGTAGAATTGCGTACGGATATGGTGAAGTTCCAGAAAAACAGCGCTGACGCGACCAGCGCCTCATTGAACAGAATCCCTATCGTTGGAACGCGCAGGGCGTGCACGCCGGCGCCAAACATCAGGACTCCCAGCGCGATCAGGCCCACATTGAGCGTGGAAAGCCTGAGATAGACGACGCCGATCGCAATGTTGATCAATCCCCAGCCAATCCCGCCGTATCCGATCCTGCTGATCTGCTTTCGGGTGGCGATGGCGAGCAGCACCTTGTTCTCGTCCGTGTCGAAGATCGGATCATGTGCCATCTGCCTGTCACTCCGGTTTGGATGAGGTGCGGGCGGCCTTATAGCATCCGATGACCCGGACGAACGCCGCGCGATCCTCGACGATGCGCAGGCAGGACTGGACATTTGCGTCCGCGACGTTGCCTTCGAAGTCGACGAAGAAGGCGTAGTTGCGCGGGTCGTCCCGGACCGGCAGGGAGACGAGGTCGGTCATGTTCAGCTTTTCCTTCGCGAACCCCTCGAGGCAGCCGAAGAGCGCGCCGGGCACGTGCTTGGCCTTGAACGCGATGGTCGTCTTGTTCGCGCCCTCGGGGTTCGTACGTTCCTTCGCGAGCAGCAGGAACCGCGTCACGTTCCACGGGTAGTCCTGGATCCCCTCCTTGAATATCTTCAGGTCGAACTTCTTGGCGAGCGGCTTGCCGGTGATTGCCGCGACGTTCCTGTTCCCGGTCCTCTGGAGTTTCAGCAGGACTTCGTCCATGTTGTAGCTCGGTACGAGCTCCCACGGCTTCTTGCGCAGGAAGTTATGGCACTGTGCGAGCGCGTCGGGGTGTGCGTGGATGCGCTCGATCTTGGAGAGGTCGCCCGCGCCGAGCCCGACGAGGCAGAGAACGACGCGGACCTCGGCCTCGCCGGTGATGAAGACGTTATGTTCGAGAAGGAGCGTGTAGACCTCGGTATAGCCGCCGGAGGTCTGGTTTTCGATGGGCACGATGGCGGCGTCGACGCGGCCGCCTTCGAGGTTGGAGAAGACGCCGCTGAACCGGTTGCACTCGACGAGCTGGAAGTCGTCTTTCAGCAGTTCCTTGGCAGCCATTCCCTCAAATTCGCCGCCTTCCTGTTCGATCGCCACGCGTGTCAGCTTTCCTTTTTTTGGGCTCATGTTGGTCTCCTAATCCGCATCATTCACGAAAATTCCGGCAGGACGCCCGGGTCTGCGGCAACGACTTCAGTCGTTGGGCGGTCGAGCGACTTAGGTTGCCACTAACTCGCACTATTTACGAACCTTCGGCGAAGGCCGACAGTTTGT